>NZ_JBFUBY010000267.1:0-5747 GCF_056405515.1 Polaromonas sp. P1_G2 | reverse complement strand
GTTGCTGCTGGTGGCGGCCGGGCGCATGAAAATGCGCGCCTGAACTTTGGTGGTGCTCTGCTCGCCGGGCGTGATGTCGAAGCGGTAGGCGCCCGTCATGCGCTCTGAATCCATCAGCGCGTAGACCGTCAGCTGTTTCGCGTCGGCGGCGGGTTTTTCAAGCCAGAAATCGGTGAAACGCGGAAACTCTTCCTTGCCGCCGCCCACCGTGTCCACCGCCAGGCCGCGCGCCGACAGGCCGTAGCGCTGGCCGCTGCCCAGGGCCCGGAAATACGTGGCGCCGGTGAACACCACCAGCTCGTCCTTGTAGGTAGGCGAATTGAGGTTGCTGAAAAAACGCACGCCGCCGTGGCCCAGGTCGCCCCAGGTCTGGGGTGACAATTTGTTTTTACCGAAATTGAATGTGCTCGGGTCGTAAGGCAGGGGCTTCACGCCCGCTGTCGTGATTTCGTGAATGCGCACCGAATCGCCGTGCCGGCCGACATGGAAAAAGTTCGCTTCRTAAGGCAGTTTGTCGGCGCGCCATAGCGTGCTGGCCGCGTTGAAACGGATGTCCCGGTAGTCGTCGTAGCCCATCTTGGCGAGCTCGGCGGGCACGGCGTGGGAAGCCTCGCGCCAAGGCGTTTGCGAGCGCTGGCGCGCCTTGGCGGCCACATCGTCGAGGCCGAAGGCCTGCGCCTGGCCCGCTGCGAGCGTCAAGACTGCCAGGCTTGCGTACGCCGCAATTCGTGCCCGCAGGCGCAAGTTGGCGCTGCGCTTGAGGCCCACAGAGGCGTCAAAAAAAGGCAGGAAAAAAGCTGGCATGCCATGACTAGGGCAAACCCTGTGCCAGCTTGAAAAAACTGTTTTAAATCAATGGGTTAGGTGTGATGCCTGACTTAACAAAATGTAATCCGGCCCAGAAGCGCCAGGAATCGCTGTTTTTGTCGCCAATCAGCGACAGGATCTGCGAGTGCTTTGATTAAATCGTTTTAAATCAAGGGTTTATGCCTGTCGCTGGCCGGCGACGGCACGCAACGGCAAGGCGACAGTTCAGGGGCTCAGGGGCTAAGCCTTGAAGTGACCCGGCGTGAGCCCGTGTTTTTGCATCAGGCGGTAAAACTCGGTGCGGTTGCGGTCCGCCAGTCGTGCCGCGTCGGCCACGTTGCCGTCTGTCAATTTGAGCAGGCCCACCAGGTAGTCGCGCTCGAAATGCTGTTTGGCTTCGGCAAACGTCAGCACCTGCACGCTGGGCGAGCGCAGCGCGCGCTGCACCAGGGCCAGCGGCACCAGCGGCGTGGTCGACAGCGCGCAGACCTGCTCCACCACGTTGAAGAGCTGCCGCACGTTGCCGGGCCAGGCGGCGGTGCTCAGGGCCTTGAGGGCTTCGGGCGCGAAGCCGCTCAGGCGCTTGTCGTATTTGGCGGCCAGCTTCAGCAGGAAGTGGTTGGCCAGCAGGGGAATATCCTCGCGGCGCTCCGACAGCGGCGGCAGGGTCAGCGTGACGACGTTGAGCCGGTAATAAAGGTCGGCGCGGAACTGGCCCTCGGCCATGGCGGCGTCCAGGTCGCGGTGGGTGGCCGAGATGATGCGGACATCCACGGGAATCGACTGGCTGKAGCCCAGCGGCCGCACCACGCGTTCCTGCAGCACGCGCAGCAGCTTGATCTGCAGGGCGGGCGGCATGTCACCAATTTCGTCGAGCAGCAGCGTGCCGCCGTCGGCCGCCTGGAACAGCCCCTTGTGATTGGCCACCGCGTCGGTGAAGGCGCCCTTGACGTGGCCGAACAGCTCGGACTCGAGCAGGGCCTCGGGGATGGCGCCGCAGTTCACCGCGACAAAGGGCTTGCCGGCGCGCGGGCTGGCCTGGTGGATGGCCTGGGCCAGCAGTTCCTTGCCGGTGCCGCTCTCGCCGCGCAGCAGCACGCTGGCGTCGGACTGCGCCACCATGCGCGCCTCGGCCAGCGCCTCGGCCATGCGGCTGGAGCGGCTGATGATCTGGCTTTGCCAGGCTTCAGGGCCGCCGCGCCTCGCCGGGGTGGCGGGCGCGCTCAAAGCCAGGGCCTGGGCGATCTTGTCGAGCAGGCCCTTGCCGTCAAACGGCTTGGTGAGGTAGGTGAACACGCCGCGCTCGGTAGCTTCCACGGCGTCGGGAATGGTGCCGTGCGCGGTCAGCAGGATCACCGGCAGGGAAGGGTGTTGCTTGCGGATGTCGTCGAACAGCGCCAGGCCGTCCCGGCCGGGCAGGCGCACGTCGCTGAGCACCAGCTGCGGCCGCTCGATGTGGAGCTGGGTCAGTGCCGCTTCGGCCGAGGCGACGGCCGTGACGCGGTAGCCCGCCGCGGTGAGTCGCATGGTGAGCAGGCGCAGCATGTCCGCATCGTCGTCCACGACGAGCAGGTGGGGCGAAATGGCGCTGGCGGTGTCGCTCATCATGGGGCGGCGCGGGGCCGGCTGGCGGCGGGTGCGGAGGCGGGCGCCACGGGCGGGCGGCTCGTCAGGCTGCGTTCTATGGCCTTGAGCGCTTCCAGCCGCTCGTTGGTTTGGTCCAGCCGGCGCTGCACGTCGCGCAGTTGCTGGTTCTGCTTGTCAAGCTGCTCTTCAAGGCGGCGCTGTTCGGCATAGCGCGACGCCAGCAAGCGGGCCAGCGGGTGCAATGGCTGGGCGTCGGCGTTGCCCAGCACGCGGGCCAGCAACTCCTGGGCGCGTATCAGTTCGGGCAGCTGGCGCAGCTGGCTCAGCACCAGCGACAGCTGGATCTGGGCCTCGGGACTGGCGGCGTCGCCCAGCCGCGCGGCTTCCTGCGTGAGTTCGGCCGGCGGCATGACACGCACGCGCTCCGCGTACGCCAGCATGCGCAGCGTCATGCCGCTGGCGAACACCACCGCCTCGGGGAGCGGCGCGGCGGGTTGGCTGGCGCTGGGCCGCGCGGCCTGGGCGGCGGAGACCCCGGCCCGCGCCGCCTGGACGGCCGCGGTGTCGGTGCCGCGCTCAGGGGTGTGGCCGCCGCTGCTGCATGCGGTCAGCAGGGCCGATGCCAGCAGGGCCGGCAGCAGGCCGCAGCCGGCAAGGTGGGCCGCGAGCCGTGGGGGGAGGGAATCAGTACTTGGATGCATGGGGAAGCTCTATTCTGAAGTGTGCACCAGGTTGGTCGGGCATCAGGCTGATGCTTCCGCCGTGTGCGGCAATGTATTCGTGGACGATGGACAGGCCGATGCCGCTGCCGCGAACCACGTCGGCCGGCTGACGCTCGCCGCGGTAAAAGGGCTCGAAAATCCGCTCCCGGTCGGCTTGCGCGACGCCCACGCCCTGGTCGTGGATATCGATGCGCACAAACCCCCGCAGCGGGCTGAGTTCGAGACGGATCTGGCCTTTGGCCGGCGAATAGCGGATGGCGTTGGACAGCAGGTTGGCGACCGCGGTGCCGATTTTCTCGGCGTCTATTTCCATCACCAGCGATTCGCCCACGACGGTGACCGCCAGTTCGCGCGCGCGCCACTGCAGGCGTTGCGCATAGACCTGCTCTTCCATGAGCTGCAGCAAGTCCACGCTTTGCCGGTGCAACTGGCGCGCCTCGAAGGCCGCGGTGTTGAAGCGCAGCAGGTCCTCGATCTGGCTTTGCAGCACGCCGGTGTTGTGTTTCAGGATTTGCGCGATCTCGCGCTGGTCGTTGCTCAGCTCGCCGGCCACGCCGTCTTCCAGCAGCGACACGCCCTCGCGCAGCGAGGCCAGCGGCGTCTTGAGCTCGTGCGAGATGTGGCGCAGAAAGCGCGATTTGTCGGCGTCCAGTTCGACCAGGCGCAGCCGCAGCCAGTTCAGCCGCTGCCCGACCAGCGCCAGGTCGGCCGGTCCCTGGATGGCGATCACCTGGTCGAGCCGGTTTTCACCCAGGCCCACGATGGCGTTTTCCAGGCGCCGAAGCGGCAGGGTGAACCACACGCCGAAGGCCAGCGCCATGGCGACGGCCAGCACGATGGCCCAGGTCACCTGCTGCGCCAGTCGCTGGCGGCTGGCCTCCAGCTTTCCTTCGAGCGACTTGTTGCGCTGCTGGATGGCTTGCTGCACCTGCACCGCGATGGCGGCGTTGATGCCTTCCAGCTCACGGAACTCCTGCGCCAGTTGGCGCTCGCGGTCCAGCGCCGTATCGGGCGGGCCGGTCAGCAGGCCGGCGATCGTCTGTAGATGGGTGCGCCATTGGCGGGCCCTGACGACGGGAATGTCCTCGCGGGCCAGGGTCGCCAGGATGTCGCCGGCTTCCCGCAGTTCTTCGGAAAAGCGCTCCCTGAGCACCCGGTCGTCGAGCACCACCGACTGCCGCGAGGTGCGCTCCATAGACACGCTGCGTTCGCTGAGCGATTGCGCCGCGCCGCTGAGTTCCAGCGCACGGGCGGCGTTGTCGCGGCTTTGCAGCGAAAGGTCTTCCAGGGTGAACAGCGCGCGCAGCGAGGCGGCGCCCAGCAGGGCGGCGATCAGCAGGAAAGCGATCACCAGCAATTGCCGGAACGAAAATCGTTGCAGCATGCGCGTGGAGTACCTGAGCAAGGGCGGCGGCCTCAGGCCGCGACGGCGACGTCCCGCGTCAGGACTTCGCCGCGCAGCGAGCGCTGCGTGGCCTGGGTGATGGTGATGTCCAGCATCTGGCCGATCAGCCGGGGCTGGCCCTTGAAGTTGACCACGCGGTTGCATTCCGTGCGGCCCATGAGTTCGGTCGGGTCCTTGCGCGAGGCGCCCTCGACCAGGATGCGCTGCACCGTGCCCTGGCGGCTGGCGCTGATGGCGCGCACGCTGTCGTCGATGGTGGCCTGCAGATGCTGCAGCCGCCGCAGCTTGACCTCGTGCGGCGTGTCGTCATGCAGCGCGGCGGCCGGCGTGCCGGGGCGCGGGCTGTAGATGAAGCTGAAGGAGGTGTCGTAGCCGATCTCGTCGATCAGCTTCATCAGCTTGTTGAAGTCGTCCTCGGTTTCACCGGGGAAGCCCACGATGAAATCGCTGCTCATGGCCAGGTCCGGGCGGATGGCGCGCAGCTTGCGCACGGTGCTCTTGTATTCCATGGCGGTGTAGCCGCGCTTCATCGCCATCAGGATGCGGTCGGAGCCGTGCTGCACCGGCAGGTGCAGGTGGTTCACCAGCTTGGGCAGTTTCGCGTAGGCGTCGATCAGGCTCTGGGTGAACTCGTTGGGGTGGCTGGTGATGTAGCGGATGCGCTCAATGCCCGGAATGTCGGACACGTATTCGAGCAGCGTCGCGAAATCGGCGATCTCGGCGGTACCGCCCATGGGCCCGCGGTAGGCGTTGACGTTCTGCCCGAGCAGGGTGACTTCCTTGACGCCCTGGTCGGCCAGGCCGGCGACCTCGACCAGCACGTCCTCGAAGGGGCGAGAGACCTCCTCGCCGCGGGTGTAGGGCACCACGCAGTAGCTGCAGTACTTCGAGCAGCCTTCCATGATGCTCACGAAAGCGCTGGCGCCTTCGACACGCGCCGGCGGCAAATGGTCGAATTTTTCGATCTCGGGGAAGCTGATGTCGACCTGCGGCTTGCCCAGGCGCGCCCGGCTGGCCAGCAACTGCGGCAGGCGGTGCAGGGTTTGCGGGCCGAAAACCACGTCCACGTAAGGCGCGCGCTGGATGATGGCCGCGCCTTCCTGGCTGGCCACGCAGCCGCCCACGCCGATCAGCACGCCTTTTTCCTTGAGGTGCTTGACGCGGCCCAGGTCGCTGAAGACTTTTTCCTGGGCTTTTTCACGCACGGAGCAGGTGTTGAACAGGAT
>NZ_JBFUBY010000266.1:0-5749 GCF_056405515.1 Polaromonas sp. P1_G2 | reverse complement strand
AGTGAAGAGGGCGGGCGTTATGCAAATTGTCGGGATCGTTTTAGCGATAGGTGTTGGACTTGTGAGTTGGCCGGCAGCGTTAGCACTGGGTGGATGGGGTTCTCCCCTGCGCGCTGTGGATTCACTTTTACTCTGGGCTCCCATTGTTGGCGCGGCAGCACCCATCGCTTTACTCCTATTTGTAAAAGGGGCGAAGGTGTCGGGGGCGTGGGTGGTGGCGTTGGCTCCGCTCCTCGGTGTGCTGAATACGCTTTGGAGTGTCGATCTCTATACGTCTTACCTTGGGCCCAGCCTTGCATCGTCTGACCCAATCCCGTGGGCATTCATGGTTTTTTCTGCCATGTGGCTGCTGCCCTGGCTGTATGTCATCAATGCATTGAGGAAGAAAGACAGCCTCGCTTGAACTTGTCGAATTGCGCCGAGGTTCGAACCCGTCTGCCGCGGACCTTGCGCTATAAATTGCGTTAAGCTCACGGAAAGACACTATGACAGGACGCGGCATCGCCGCGAATGTTGCCGGTCCAGCCATCTTCGCGTTAAGCGACAAATCCTTCCTCGAAGCATTACATGTTCTTTGACTTTCCATCGTTTTCGCTGGTGATGTTCGTCATTTTTCACGGCGTTGCCTTTGGAGCCGGTCTGTACGAGCAGCGAATCGTCGTTCCGCGCTGGATGGGAATTTCTCCCGGGGGTGCACGCTATCTTCATCCAGAGGCGATGCGAGCCGACGATTCCGGGCGCCGTTTCTGGGGCTTTGTCAGCACCGGACCCCTGAGTCTTTTGACGCTCATCAATTGCTATTTTGCATTCGCGAGTACGGGGCCCGTCCGTACCCTTTGGCTCGCTGCATGTGCGGTGACGCTGGTCGAGCGAATATTCACATTCGCCTTCTTTATTCCCAAAGCAATAGGGCTCATGCGCGGCGATGACTCGCCAACTGGGACGGCCCTGCGCACCGCAGCAAAATGGCGCTCACTCAACTGGCTCCGCTTGGTGCTCTCGCTTGCAGGTTGGCTACTTGCACTTCTTGCGTACGGCGCTCGCTGATWCACACCTGATATAAATATCGCCACTGCACCTTACCCTTGGTCCCGGTTGCCAGTTGAATTCCGTCGAAATCTGATCCCCTCAAATCAGAATTCAACAGCATAGCTTGCGATTTAACATTGGGCGGTCTGCTTCATCCACCATTCCGCCCACTCGGGGGGCGTTTCGACTCAGCGGCACGCAAATGCTTGAGGTAGGCGCAGAACATGTCGGCCATTGCGTCCGCGTAGACCTTGATCTCTGCGTTTGTGCGGCTGCTTTCCGAAAAGTCCTTTCCGGCAGCGCTGAGAGTGGCGGTAATCAGATCGCCGGCCAGCACACGAGTTACCTGCGGCGCCTTGGGCAGCGCCTCCCGCATGAAGGCTTGAATAATTCGGTCTCCCGACGCCTTCGCCGCGTGTGCTTCAGGCGCCTCGCGGTAGAGCGGTGCAGCGTCACTGAGCGCCACCCGCATTCCAGCCTCGTCACACTCTGATCGAATGAAGGCGTGAACCAGTGCCCGCAGCCTTTCAAGCGGCGCCTTCTGAACATCCTTCAGGATGCTGCTCAGCATGTCTGTCGTCTGCTGCCACTCGTCGCTTTGCAGCCGGAATAGGATCGCCGCCTTATTTGGGAAGTACTGGTACACCGAGCCGACACTAACTCCAGCTTTTTCCGCGACGCGCGCTGTCGTGAATCGATGTGCTCCTTCCTTGGCCAGAACCTGAGTGGCCGCTTCCAGAATTGCAGCGACGAGTTCAGTCGAGCGGGCCTGCTTGGGCTGTTTTCTCGAGGAAATCTGAGGGATCTGGCGGTCAGTCATGGCGGCGTGGCGTGTCCAAAAATAATGCGAATAGCAAATGCGAGGAATTCATCGTATTCTATGAATGCGACGAATTGATCGCATTTTATCGCGCGTTACGTAACGCTCACCCCCAGATTGGACACTTCAATGATTGCAACACTTACCTCTCCCCCGCTCGCCCCGTTGTTGGACAGACTGTTCGCGCAGGCCGATGCCGCCACCAGCCCGGCAATGGCAGGCGTTTCGCGTGAAGAGCGAGAACGCCTGATGCAAAGCAAGACGGAATATTTGAGTTTGTATGGGCTTCTGAAAGATTTATGGCTTCCGGTCTCGCGCGAAACCGGCGCACTGCTTTATATGCTGGCGCGCAATGCCAATGCTGCAAACATCGTCGAGTTTGGCACCTCGTTTGGTATTTCAACTCTGCACCTGGCTGCGGCACTGCGTGACAACGGTGGCGGCAACCTGATCAGCACTGAATTTGAGCCCTCTAAAGTGGCGCGGGCGCGGGAACATCTCGCCGAGGGCGGCCTGGCCGACTTGGTGGAAATCCGCGAGGGCGACGCACTGAATACCCTCGCGACCGATCTCCCCGAAAACATCGATCTGCTGCTGCTCGACGGAGCCAAGGCGCTTTACAGCGACATCCTGGATCTGGTGGGGAACCGCCTTTTGCCGGGTGCGCTGATCGTGGCCGACAACGCCGACCAGAGCCCGGACTACCTAACCCGGATGCGTTCGCCCGGCAGTGGCTACCTGTCCGTGTCGTTCGGCGAGGACGTGGAGTTGTCGATGCGGCTTGGCTAAGTCAACAACGCGTAGTGGGAATCCTCGCAATGGCACCATCGAGCTGCCGAATCTCCGACAGACCTTATTCCCACGGAACACGCTTGATTGTCATGAATAAAGTCCGTCGGAGAATTCCTCTAAGAGGAATGCCTTTCGATTACTTTTCCTGCCGTTTTTAACCTAGCAAAGTCCGTCGAAGTTTTCCGGGCTGCGCAAGAATTTTCGACAACTAAATGAAGTACGTCGAACACATCGCATTGATACGCCTTTACTTGCATTCGGGCGGCGATTTTCGGCGGTCAGCCGAGAGCATCTTGGACTTACGGCACATACCAGTCCAAGTTATTGTCCGCATCCCCCTCTGGTCAGACTTCAGCGGTATTCAACAAACTTTGATCAGATTGCGCGGTACAACCGCTTTTCCACCAACACCGTGCCTTGCAGCCGACGCCAAGCCTTGGCTGCTGCTAACACGCCGAGGTCTACCAGAGGCTCAACAAGCACGACGGCCATGTACGCCGCGCCAAAGCTGGCAATTTGGTTCAGGTTTTCAATACCGACACCGCGGCCATACAACGCCCAGAAGCCGACCCAGACCACAATACCGCCTTGATAGGCGACAGAGAGCTTGAACGCTTGCATGTATCCGATGTCAACATAAGCCAGCTCTTCCGGAATGATACGGCGCGCCAAGGCAGCAGTGGCAAACAAAGGCACCAGCAGGTAGTGACATTCATGCCGTATTGGGGAATGTCCTGAGGTTCGAAGAACAGGCCTTGGATCAACAAGCCGGCCGCGAGGCTGATGCAGGCAGGCGCCACACCAAAAACCAGCATCAACGTGGTACCCAGAATCAAATGCACTTCGGAACCCCCGACAGGATGATGAGGCAGTAGCTCAAAAAAGCTGAACACCAGCGCCGCGGCAATCGCAGAGCGCAGCAGCAAGGCGACAATGCCCTCATTCTTCAACATATCCAGCGCGAGCTTGGCGGTGTAGGCGAGCGCTGCCGCTGCAGTCCCGTAGCTCATAAGTATTTTGGTGCCGTCAACGAGACCGGGTTCGATGTGCATGGTGTATTTCCTCAACTAGCTAAAGACTCGCGCCAGCATCCCCGCCAGCGCCTGAGCATTACGACCGCGCGGCCGTTGCAGGCCGCGCGTTCACCTTGTTGGCCGGTATCCGGGCTGACGGAGCAAACTTCCATCGCCTTCCCAGGCTCGTGTTCAAAACTATGAGTCACGATCAAAGGCCAACGGCCATCGTTGCGTTACAACCTTTGGGCCGGTGCCTGCTAACTATCCAGTGCTTTGGTAACCTCGCCTATGGATGTCAACTGTTGTAGCTGAAGAACATTGAGCAGCGCCTCGAGAAACCGCTCGTAGTAATCCCACGGTGGCTGCGCTGAACAATCGAGTTGTTCCCAGTTTCCGATCGAGTGAATCAGTTGCTGGCGAAAATCCTCCCATTCGAAATGGCCCTCCTTGGACACCGCAAGCGCCAATCCAAAAAGCTGGCGTTGCCACTCCTGGCTGAAGTGCAACTTGCCATTGCTATGAGGTGGTGCATCAGCTTGCCCAAGCATGCGGGATGCGGCGTACTCTTCGAAGCGGGTAAACATCGCGTGAGCCTCAGATTGTCTTGGGCGCTTGTACCAGTGCGACGCCCATCATCGACTCGGGAGTGACCAGCGCAGCCAGCGCTTCCTCGCTTAAGCCTTCGGTATTGGCCGGCCGTTCCGGTATGACGAACCAGCGAATTTGCGCGCTGCTGTCCCACACCCGCACTTCAGCGCCTTCATTCACCGGAACGCCGAACTCGCGCAAGACCGCACGTGGCTCGCGCACGCCACGGGCGCGGAAAACCGGATCCTTGTACCAGTAGGGCGGCAAACCGAGCAGGGGCCACGGGTAGCAAGAGCAAAGCGTGCAAATGATGAGGTTGTGCACGCCGGGGACGTTCGCCACCGCTGCCATGTGTTCGCCCTCGGCTCCCGTCATGCCCTGCGGCAGTTGCAGCTCGGCGATAGCCTTGGGCGTATCGGCGAGCAAGCGCTCCTTGTAAGTGGGGTCGGTCCACGCCCGTGCGACGACGCGCGCGCCGTTGAAGGGGCCGGCGACCTTCTCGAAGTGCTCGAGCACGGCATCGACTGAGTCGCTGCCGATCACGCCTTTTTCGATCAGAAGGGTCTCCAGTGCGCGGACCTTTGCGGCGTTCGCCGCTTCGCGTTCCTCGTTGTACTTGAACAGGTCGTCGCTCATAGTCCTTCTCTCAGGTAAGCCTCGAAGAGGTCCGCATAAATCGTCGTGTTTGGCTCGGACATACCGGGCCCCCAGATGTCCTCAGCAGCAAACGCTACGCGGTACACCGGCATGGGTGCGCCAATCCCGTCGGGCCCTGTCGAGCAGAAGTACCCGAAAGCCCCTGAATACACCTCCATGACGGTACCCCGCTTGTTGCGCAGGTAGCCGGGTAGCCGGGTATGTTCCACTGCCGGCGGGTCGCCCACCCGAACCAGCTGGCGCTGGACGAACCGCGGTGCGTCGGGCAGCGTTCGAAGGGGAGAATCGCCGCGCAGCAGGTAGTCGACGATCTGTTGCTTGATGGGCTCGCTGGGCCTATCGGGCAGCGGTGCACCTGGCTCGGCGCTGTAATGCGCTGTCGCACGCGCCAGCTCGTCGCTGTTGAAGTAGCCTTTATCGACGAAGAACTGGGTGATGCCCATCAGCCACTTCTCGTAATAGCGGAACTTAAAGTACTCGAAAGGCTGCATCGCCTCGGCACCGGAGCGCAGCGACGCCCAGGTCCACGTTTCCTTGAACGTGGTCGGCAATGCAGCCACCGGATACTTCGGCAATGCGTCTGCAAGATGTGCACTTTCGGCCATCATTACGGTGTGGATGCCGAAAATCCGCTTTTCCCATTCCTGCACAAAAACGCGGATTTCTAGGCTGACAGGCCCGAGGTTTTCGAGGCCGCCCAGAGTGTGTTGAAGTTTCATGGTGTGGCACCATTTTGGCTAGAGGCAACGCAACCGAGGAATCCGTCGCGCAGCGAATCCACGTCCAGATTCCGTCCAATGAACACCAGCCGACTGCGGCGCGGCTCTCCAGGTCGCCAGCCGCGACC
>NZ_JBFUBY010000265.1:0-5769 GCF_056405515.1 Polaromonas sp. P1_G2 | reverse complement strand
GGCGTAGTTTGCATCAATTCAATAATTCAATTATATTTGAATCATGGAATCCTCAATACAAGCCCCCCTAGCCACCACCCTCGATGAAGGCGCCGCCGTCAAGGCGCTGGCCGCCCTGGCCCAGGCCCAGCGCCTGCGCGCTTTTCGCGCCCTGGTGGTCGCCGGCCCCGAGGGACTGACGCCAGGCGCCATCGCCGAACAGCTAGGCATCGCGCCCAGCGCACTGTCGTTTCACCTCAAGGAACTCTCCAACGCRGGCTTGGCCAGCAGCGAAGCGCGCGGCCGCAACCTGATCTACCGTGCCAACTTCGGCCAGATGAACGCCCTGCTCGGCTATCTGACCGAGCACTGCTGCGAAGGCGGCGCCTGCGAAGTCGATCCGCAGTCCGGCTGCGCGGCCTGCTGACCACATCCCCGTCACACCACACCCCACAGGAGAGCTCCATGAAACGCTTCCATGTCCACGTCCACGTCAAAGACCTCGAAAAAAACATCGCCTTTTATTCGGCCATGTTCGACCAGCAGCCCGCGCGCACTGAAGCCGACTACGCCAAATGGATGCTGAGCGACCCGCCGGTCAACTTCGCCATCTCCACGCGCGGTGACGCGCCCGGCGTGGACCACCTGGGCATACAGGTCGACCAAGCCGAAGAGCTGGAGGCCCTGAAGGCCAATGCGACCCGCGCCGACATGACCTTGCTCGACGAAGGCTCCACGACCTGCTGCTATGCCCGCAGCGACAAATACTGGCTCACAGACCCGCAAGGCATCGCCTGGGAACAGTTCCACACGCTGGGCAACATCCCGGTGTTCAGCGAGGCAAAGTCGGCCAGCGCTTCGGCCTGCTGCGCCGCGGCGGACAGCAAGGCATCGCGCGCGGCTCCGGCGTGCTGTTAAGCCGCACCACGACCGAGCGCGACGCAAGCCCCGGCGTGCCGTCGCTGGCGCGCCAGGCGCTCGCGGAGTTCGCGGGCACAGCCGCCCTGCTCTGCGCCGTCATAGGCTCTGGCATCATGGCCGAGCGCCTTTCGGCCGGCAACATGGGTGTGGCCCTGCTGGCCAATACGCTGGCCACGGTGTTCGCGCTGTATGTCCTGATCGAACTGCTGGGCCCGCTCAGCGGCGCGCACTTCAATCCGCTGGTGACCCTGGTGCTCGGGTCTCAAGCCACGGCCTCCGGCAAGCGCACGCGAAGAACCTTTCTGTTTATCGCAAGCCAGCTGCTGGGCGCGGTGGTCGGCGCCTGGCTGGCCCATGCGATGTTTGACATGAACCTGCTGCAGTTCAGCCACAAGATCCGCAGCGGCAGCGGCCAGTGGCTGGCCGAGGCCGTCGCGACCGCCGGGCTAATCCTTGTCGTACTGCGCGCGCCCGCGGCCAAGGCGCCGGCCATGGTCGCCTGCTACATAGGCGCGGCCTACTGGTTCACCGCCAGCACCTCGTTCGCCAATCCGGCGGCCGTGCTGGGCCGCATGCTCTCGGACAGCTTTGCCGGCATCGCGCCGGCCAGTGCGGTGGGCTTTGTGGCGGCACAAGCTGTGGGCGCACTCGCGGGCGTGGCGCTGCACCGCGCCTTGGGCGGGCCGCAGGCCGCGAGCGACAAGGGCTAAAGCTTTGCTACGCTTGCGACCGTGACCGTTTCAAGCCGCACCGCCACCATCGTCCAACTGGGCATCGCCCAGACCCTGGCCTGGGCCTCCAGCTACTACCTGCCCGCCATCCTCGCCGTGCCCATGGCGCGCGACCTGGGCGTCAGCACGCCCACAGTGTTTGCCGCGTTTTCGGCCGCGCTGGTGGTGTCCGCGCTGCTCGGGCCGGCCGCGGGCAAGGCCATAGACCGGCATGGCGGCCGGCCGGTGCTGGCCGCCAACAGCCTCGTGTTTGCCGCCGGCCTCGTCGTGCTGGCACTGGCCCAAGGGCCGGTGGGCTTGTTCGCCGGCTGGGTGATCCTGGGCGTGGCCATGGCCGCCGGCCTGTATGAAGCAGGTTTTGCTGCGCTGGTGCACCTGTACGGAAAGGACGCACGCGGCGCCATCACCGGCATCACGCTGTTCGCCGGTTTTGCCAGCACCGTGGGCTGGCCGCTGTCGGCCTGGCTGGAGCTTGAATGGGGCTGGCGCGCCACCTGCATGGCCTGGGCGGCGCTGCATTTGCTGCTGGGCTTGCCACTCAACTGGCGCTTGCCTGCTTCACCTGTAGCGCCAGTGCTCGCCGAAACCCATGCGGATGCAGCCCCGCCTGACACTGCCGCCTCCACGCCATCACACAGCGCCACCCGCACGGCGGTGCTGCTCGCGCTGGTGTTCGCCGTGACCTGGTTTATCAGCACCGCCATGGCCTCGCATCTGCCGCGCCTGCTGCAGGCCCACGGCGTGCCGCTGGCCACCGCGCTGGTATTCGCCGGCCTGGTCGGCCCCGCCCAAGTGGCAGGCAGGCTGCTTGAATACGGCCTGCTGCGCAACATCCATCCGCTGGTCTCGGCGCGCGTGGCCGGCAGCCTGCACACCCTGGGCGCGATGGCCTTCCTGTTCTTCGGGGTCCCGGCCGGCGCGGTGTTCACCTTGCTGCACGGCGCCGGCAACGGCGTGCTGACGATTGCCAAGGGCACGCTGCCGCTGGTGCTGTTCGGTGTGCGCGACTACGGCGCGCGCCAGGGCCTCTTGATGGTGCCGGCGCGCTTTGCACAGGCCACGGCGCCCTGGCTGTTCGGCCTGGCGATTGACCGCTTCGGCGCGGGTGCGTTGTGGTTTTCAGCGGCGCTGGGGCTGGTGGCGTTTGCGGCCTTGATGCTGCTGCACGACCCTGCTTCGGCCAGGCWTCAGTCCAGCCACTTCTGAAAAAACCGCGCCTGCCCCATGGCCGGGTCCAGCTGGTAGCCGGCAAAGCCGATGCGCTCGTACAGCTTGATGGCGCTCGCATTGCCCTGCAGCGCTTCCAGCGTCAGTTTGCAGGCGCCGCGTTCGCGCGAGATCTCGTCCACCAGTGCCAGCATTTTTTCGCCGATGCGCTGGCCGCGATGGCCGGGCAGCACGGCCACGTCGTGGATGTTGACCAGCGGGCGGCAGGCGAAGGTCGAAAAACCTTCGATGCAGTTGACCAGGCCCACCGCTTTGTCGCCGTCGAAGGCGAGCACGCTGAAAGCCTGCGGGCGCGCGGCGAGTTCCTTGACGAGATGGGTTTTGGCGAAGTCGCCGAGCGGCTTGCCGCCGCCGGCCGGATCCTGCGCGTAGCTGTCGAGCAGTTGCACGATGGCGCGCGCGTGGACCGGGTTGGCGTAGTCGGCGCGGCAGACGTTCAGGGAGGAAGAAACAGAAATAGGTTCAGTCATCGGGCGATTTTAGGAACACCGGCTCTTTGAGGCAGGTGAAGCCCATAAAGCCTTACCGCATTGCCGCCCATCACCGCCGCCTGGGCCGGCTCGTCCAGCCCCTCCAGCAACTGCCGCGAGGTCAGCCACCACAGCGCGTAGGGAGCGGCGAGTTCCAGCACCGGCCAATCGCTGCCCCAGACGACACGATCGGCGCCAAAGCTTTGCAGCACATGCTCGCACCAGCGCCGTACCGCGCCCGGCGCCGGGTGCGGGCCGGCTTCGGTCAACAGGCCGGAGAGCTTGCACATGGCCTGGGTGTCCGTGGCGATGCGCGTGATGGCGTCGGCCCAGGGCTGCCACTCGCCCGCCGCGATGTCGGGCTTGGCGCCATGGTCTATCACCATGCGCAGTTCAGGGTGGCGGCCAGCCAGGGTCAGGATGTGCGGCAGGTGCGCGGACTTGACCAGCGCATCGAAAACCAGGCCGCAAGCGGCCATGGCGCGCAGGGCCGGGGCCGCCGCGGGCTGCAATATCCATTCGGGGTCGGCGATGTCCTGCAGCATGGGCCGCAAGCCCTTGAGCCGCGGGTGCCGGGCCAGCGCTTCGATACGGGCCGGCGCGTCGGGCGCCAGGAAATCCACCCAGCCGACCACGCCCAGCACGGCCGGGTTGGCATCAGCTTGCTCCAGCAGGAACCGGGTTTCCGCCTCGGTGGGCGCGGCCTGTACCAGCACACCGCCGCGCACGCCGTGCGGGCGTGACTGCGCCTGCCAGTCGGCCACGGCCACGTCGCGGTAAATGGGCGCCAGGGCCGGCGTGAGCCAGCCATARTCGCCGCGCGCCAGTTCCCAGCAGTGAAAGTGCGCGTCAATCTTCATCATGGTGTGGGTGCATCCGCTGGCAAAAGGCCCTGGGCGCGCAAATCCGCCCAGAAGGCCGCTGGAATTATGTGCTGCATCATCGCCACCGCGTCGGCCCATTCGGCGACTTTGCGCGCGCCCAGCATCACGATGTCGACGGCCTGGTGGGCCAGCGGAAACTGCAGCGCCGCCGCGCGCAGCGGCACGCCGTGCGCCGCGCACACCGACTCGATGCGGGCCGTGCGCTCCAGCCACTCGCGGGCCGCCGGCGCATAGTTGAAGCTGGCCGTGCCGCCGCGCGCGCCGGTCGCCAGGATGCCCGAATTGAACACGCCGCCCAGCGCGATGCGCACGCCGCGCGCCGCGCATTGCGGCAGCAGCGCCGGCAGCGCGCTGTGGTCCAGCAGGCTGTAGCGCCCGGCCAGCATTAGCACGTCCAGCCCGGCTTCGCGCAGCACCTGCAACACCACGTCCACATCGTTGGTGCCCAGGCCGATGGCGCGTATCAGCCCTTCGTGCTTCATCTCGCGCAGCGCGGGCAGGGTTTCATCGAGCAATTGCCGCAGCACGGCTGGCGCGCGCTCGCCGTGCGAGGCCACATCCGGGTCGTGCACATAGACCACGTCCAGCCGCGGCAGGCCCAGGCGCTGCAGGCTGTCCTCCACGCTGCGGCGGGTGCCGGCCGCGCTGAAATCCCAGGCCTGGTTGAAGGGCAGGATGTCCACATAGCCGTGCTGGGCGCGCGCCGCATTCGCATCGGGCCGCAGCAGCCGGCCGACCTTGCTCGACAGCACATAGCTGTTCCGTGGATGGCCGCGCAGCGCGTCGCCCAGGCGCCGCTCCGACAGGCCGTGGCCGTAATGCGGGGCGGTGTCAAAGGTCCGGCAGCCGTCGGCCCAGGCGGCATCCACCAGCGCCCGGGCCTCGGCGTCGCTGACGGCGGAAAACAGGTTGCCCAGCGGCGCGCCACCCAGGCCCAGCCGCAGGCCGCTTTCTTCACAGGCGGCAAAAACAGGGGCCATGTCCACGGTCGTCGTCATATTCGGTTCGTTTCAGGGTTAATCCTGATAAAAGTTTAGCCATGTTATGACTAACATGTCAGTCATTGACAGCGGGAAATCCCGAGGTTTTGCAAAAACCAGGAAAACCAGGCTCCCGGCTGCCGCCACTCCTTTATATATGCTGAAGAACATCCCACCGCTGATCACGCCCGACGCCCTGCATGCCCTGGCCAGCATGGGCCATGGCGATGACGTGGCGATTGTCGATGCCAATTTCCCGGCGGCCCAGGTGGCCCGCAAAAGCGGCGCCCAGCTGGTGCAGCTGGCGGGCGCGACCGCGCCACAGGCGCTGGCGGCCGTGCTGCGGCTGCTGCCGCTCGACGACTATGTACCCGACGCCGCCTGGACCATGCAGGTAGTGGGCGACGCCTCCGCCGTTCCGCCGCCGGTTGCCGAGTTCGCCACCGTGCTGCACCAGGCGGGGGAGCGCCCCGCGGCCTCGCTGGAGCGTTTCGAGTTTTACGAACGCGCGCAGGCGGCCTTCCTGATCCTGCAGACCGGCGAGCGGCGCAAGTACGGCAACATCCTGCTGCGCAAG
>NZ_JBFUBY010000264.1:0-8017 GCF_056405515.1 Polaromonas sp. P1_G2 | reverse complement strand
TGGCCCAGCCGCGCACGCATTGGCAAAACCCACCCGATCCCCAGCGGGTGTTGCGGGTGGGCTTTGTATCCGGTGACCTTCGCGACCATCCAGTGGGGTGTTTCCTCGAAGGTGTGCTGGCGGCGCTGATATCCCGCACTGGAGGCAGGCTGGAGCTGTTCGCCTACCCCACCTTTACCTGCGACGATGAGACAAGCACGCGGTTGCGCGCCTACTGCAAAGGCTGGCATTCGGCGGTCGGCCTTTCAGACGAAGCCTTGGCGCAGCGCATCACGGAACACGGCATCGACATCCTGGTTGACCTGTCCGGGCATACGGCGCACAACCGGCTGACAATGTTCGCATGGAAGCCGGCGCCCGTGCAACTTACCTGGCTTGGTTATCTGGCAACCACGGGCCTGACGGCTAYCGATTACGTCCTCGCGGACGCATGGACCCTGCCAAAAGAAGAAGAGGCTTATTTCACCGAAAAGATTTGGCGTTTGCTTGATAGCTATATCTGCTTCACGCCCCCAGTCCATGGTGCCTTGCCCGGGCCGCTTCCGGCTGTCGACAACGGCTACGTCACCTTCGGAAGCTGCAACAATTTGACCAAGATGAACGACGATGTCGTGGCTCTTTGGTCGCGCATATTGCAGTCCGTTCCCAACAGYCGCCTGCTCCTCAAGTCGACGCAACTTCACGAGGATGCTGTGCGGGAAGAGGTCATTGGACGGTTTGGCGCTCATGGCGTTGAAGCGGAGCGATTGATATTAAAGACGCCTGTCCCCCGCGGCGAGCATTTGACGACGTATCAGGAAATGGAYATCGCWCTCGACCCGTTTCCCTATCCCGGCATCACCACCAGTGTCGAGGCCCTGTGGATGGGTGTGCCGGTGTTAACGCTGGCCGGTGAGCACTTTTTATCGCGCCAGGGCGTCGGCCTTTTAATGAACGCCGGTTTGCCCGAATGGGTCGCCGCTGATCCACAGGACTATGTTGCTCGCGCGGCAGCGCATGCGAATGATCTGCAGGCCCTGGTCGCGCTGCGAAGCGATCTGCGCCGGCGGGTATTGGCCTCTCCCATCTTTGACGCCCCCCGCTTTGCAGAGCATTTCGAGGCCGCGCTGCGTGAGATGTGGCACATCTGGTGTGCCCAATATCCCGACACTACACTGCAAGGTTAAAAAGGCAAATGGCGCTGTTTGATCGTTTCTTGAAAGCGCCATCCGGGCCTGCCAACGCCATCGAAGATGCGACCGCCTCAAGTCGAAGCGAAGCGGAACGCCTTCTAGAGGAGGGTATGACGCTTGAAGGCCGGGGACAATCAGAAGAAGCCTTGAAGCGTTACGAAGCGGCAATTGGGCTGAAACCCGGGCTGGCGCGCGCCCACTTCAATCGCGGCAACATATTGCTGGACAAGGGCGATGCGACAAGCGCGCTGGCCGCCTATGAGCGCGCCATAACATACAAACCAGACTCGGCAGCAGCCCACTACAACATGGGTAATGCCCACCTGCGCCTGGGAAACACTGGCGAAGCGATCGCCGCCTGCCGCCAGGCCATTGCCTTGAACCCCGATTTCGCTGACGCCCATGTTGGCCTCGGAATAGCGCTTGGAAAGCTTGGAGAGCATCGCGATGCGATAGCAAGCTACAGGCAAGCCGTGCAGATCAAGCCAGGCTCCGCAGAGCTGTATCACGCCTTGGGCCGCGCCATGATGGAATCCGGGGAGGCCGAAGAGGCGATCGCCAGTTTGGATGCCGCTCTGGCACTCGATCCTGATGATGCACAGGCCCATCACAGCCGCGGGATTACCCTTCAGGACCTTGGGCGGTTTAGTGAAGCCATTTCCAGTTATCGACGCGCGGTGGAAATCCATCCCGGCCTGATGGAGGCACACGGCAATCTCGGAAGTGCGCTTAAAGAGCTCGGCAAGCTTGACGAGGCCATCGCCTGTTATGGCCATGCGCTCAAAATTAACCCCGCTTCGGCCGAAACGCATTACAACCTCGGCCTGGTCTTTCAGGAACAGGGGAAACTCGAACAGGCAGCCGCGTGTTATCAGCGTGCCCTGAGAATACGGCCCGACTATGCCCCGGCGCATAACAGCATGGGGACCGTGTCAGGTCGTCTAGCACAGCACGAGAAGGCGCTGGAACATTTCCGGCGAGCAATAAAAAGCGAACCCGACAACGCGGATGGGCATCTCAACCTCGGCATTGCATTGGCAACGATCGGCCAATCCAAAGCTGCCATCGCGAGCTTTCAGCGCGCACTCGACATACGACCCGACAGCGCGGACACCCACGTTGGCCTGGCCAACGCCCTGAAAGACCTGGGTCAGTTTGAACCGGCGCTGAGCAGCGTATGCCGCGCGCTAGAGCTGGATCCGGATTGTGCCTTGGCACACAACAACCTGCTGTTCATTCATAACTATTTGGCGGATCAGCCTGCCGCGCTGTTGCTGGCATACACACGCCGCTTTGGGGAGATGGCCGCGCGGCTGGCGCCAGCCTATACGAAGTGGCCGAATCCGCCCCACGCCGGGCGGAGCCTGCGCGTGGGTTTTGTATCCGGCGATCTGCGTGACCACCCGGTGGGCTATTTTCTGGAAGGCGTACTGGCGGCTCTCGCCTCGCAGGCCTCCGGGCGGCTGGAAGTGTTCGTCTATTCCAACAACAGTGGTAGCGACGAAACCAGCCAGCGCCTGCAGGCGCACTGCACGGGCTGGCATATCGTCCAGCACCTTTCCGATGACGCCTTCACCCGGCGAGTCCGGGACGATGCCATCGATATCCTGATCGACCTGTCCGGCCACACGGCGCACAATCGCTTGCTCGTGTTTGCCCGGAAGCCAGCCCCTGTACAGGTCAGTTGGCTGGGTTATTTCGCTACAACCGGCCTGGCCGCCATCGACTACTTCATCGCCGACCCCTGGACGCTTCCGCCGGAGCAGGAAATCAATTTCAGCGAACAGATATGGCGCCTGCCGGAGACCCGCCTTTGTTTCACGGCACCGGCCGAGGATGTGGCGGTCGGTCCTCTGCCGGCGCTGGCAAATGGTTACGTGACGTTCGGGAGCTTCAACAACCTGAGCAAAATGAACGATGCCGTGGTGGCGCTGTGGGCGCAGGTCTTAAATGCGGTGCCGGACAGCCGCCTGTTTCTTAAATACCAGCAACTCGGAGAAGCGTCGGTGCGGCAAAGCACGCATGAACGCTTCGCCGCGCACGGCATCAAGCCCGAGAGATTGATTCTTGAAGGGTACGTTCCCAGGTCAAACTATCTGGCGACTTATCAGCGGGTGGATATCGGCCTTGATCCTTTCCCATTTCCCGGAGGCACCACCACAGCGGAAGCCTTGTGGATGGGCATCCCTGTGTTGACGCTGGCAGGCGAGAGGTTTTTGTCCCGCCAGGGCGTCGGCATGCTGATGAATGCCGGCCTGCCCGACTGGATCGCCACCAATACCGGCGATTACCTGGCGCGCGCGGTATCGCATGCCGGCGATGTGCAACGCCTGGCCGTTTTACGGAATAGCTTGCGAAAGCAGGTCCTGGATTCACCTGTCTTTGACGCGCCCCGTTTTGCGCAGCACTTTGAGGCTGCGTTGCTCGGTATGTGGCACAAATGGTGCAGCGAGAATGCCGGCACACCGCCGCCCGCTTAAGGCGAAATGGGACTATTTGACCGCTTCCTGAAAGTGCCCGCCGAATCTGCCGGTGGCACTGAAGACTCGACTTTGATTGCCCATAAGGAAGCGGAACGCCTTCTTGAGGAGGGCATTGCACTTGAAGACCAAGGGAAACTGGAAGAGGCCTTGGCGCGCTACGACGCGGCGATTCGCCTGAAACCCGAACTCGCACGCGCCCACTTCAACCGCGGCAACATATTGCTGGACAAGGGCAACGCGGCAAGCGCGCTGGCCGCCTATGAGCAGGCCGTAACATWCAAACCAGACTCGGCAACAGCCCACTACAACATAGGCAGTGCTCACCTGCGCCTGGGAAACACCGGCGAAGCGATCGCCGCCTGCCGCCAGGCCATTGCCTTGAAACCCGATTTCGCCGACGCTCACGTCAGCCTCGGGATGGCGCTTGGCAAGCTGGGAGAGCATCGCGAGGCGATAAGCAGCTACAAACGAGCCGCACAGATCAGGCCGGACTCAGCGGAACTGCATCAAACGCTGGGCCGCATGATGATGGAATCCGGGCAAGCCGAGGAGGCGATCGCCAGCTTCGAGACCGCTCTGGCACTCAACCCCGCTTCGGTTGAAACGCATCGCGACCTCGGTTTGGTTTTTCAGGAGCAGGGAAAACTGGAGCAGGCAGCCGCGTGTTATCGGAGGGCCCTGGAAATCCGGCCCGACTATGCGCCGGCGCATAACAGCATGGGAGCCGCGTTAGGTCACCTTGGACAGTATGAGAAGGCGATGGAACATTTCCGGCGAGCGATCGAGATCGAGCCGGGCGGTGCAGATGGACACCTCAACCTGGCCATTACGTTGGCGGGCCTTGGCCAACTCGATACCGCTATCGCGAGTTTTCAACGAGCGCTGGAGATAGATCCCCACAATCGGGATACGCACCTTGGTCTTGGCAATGTGTTCAAAGACCTGGGGGAATATGGGCCCGCGTTGCAAAGTGTTCGCCGAGCTCTGGAACTCGATCCCAAGTGTTTCCTGGCTCACAACAACCTGCTGTTCATCCATAACTACATTGCCGGCCAGCCGCCTTCACTTTCGTTTTCGGACGCACAGCGTTTCGGCGAGATGGCGGCGCGGTTGGACCAGCCCTATACCGACTGGTATAACCCCCCCAACCCTGATCGGTGCCTGCGTATAGGCCTGGTGTCCGGCGATCTGGGCGACCATCCGGTTGGTTATTTTCTCGAAAGCGTTCTGGCCGCGCTATCCTTACAGGCATCCGGCCGGCTGGAGCTGTTCGCGTATTCGAATCGCGAAGATGAGGATGCGACGAGCAAACGCCTTGGAGCTCATTGCAAAGACTGGCATTCGGTCGCGCGGCTCTCCGATGACGCGTTGGCCCAGCGCATCCGCGAAGATGGCATTGACATGTTGATTGACCTCTCCGGACACACAGCGCGCAACCGGCTGGCCATTTTTGCCCGGAAGCCGGCGCCTGTACAACTTACCTGGCTCGGCTATCTGGCAACCACAGGCCTGAGCACCATCGATTACCTTATCGCGGACGCATGGACTCTGCCCGAGGAGCAAGAGGCTTATTTCACCGAAAAGGTTTGGCGCTTGCCTGACAGCTATATCTGTTTCACGCCACCAGGCCATGATGCCTTTGTCGGGCCGCTTCCCGCGATCAGCAACGGCTACGTCACCTTTGGAAGCTGCAACAATTTGACCAAGATGAACGACGAGGTCGTGGCTCTCTGGTCGCGCGTACTACACGCCGTCCCTAACAGCCGCCTGCTCCTCAAGTCGACGCAGCTTCACGCGGCTTTTGTGCGGCAAAAGGTTGTGGATGGGCGTTCCCGTACTGACGCTGGCTGGTGAGCGGTTTTTGTCACGCCAAGGCGTCGGCCTGCTGATGAACGCCGGACTGCCCGAGTGGGTAGCGAAAGACCCCAACGACTATGTCGCCCGTGCGGTCTCGCATGCCGGTGACTTGCAGGGCCTGGCCAGGCTGCGCGCAGGTTTGCGGCAGCAAGTACTGGACTCACCCATCTTCGATGCGCAGCGCTTTGCCGGCCACTTCGAGGCCGCCCTGCGCGGCATGTGGCAATTGTGGTGYGAGCAGAAYYCCATRMYCGCCACRGCAGGMTGAAGAGRMCRGCAATGGGAATATTTGACARATTTGTGCGGGGGGCRCGTRYTGCCGMAAAAGCAGATGCGCAAGTTGCGCCGGGTCCAGGTCCGGATCCGGGTTTGAGCGCCGATGAYCTGCTTGCACRGGGCYTGGAACTTGARCAGCARGGGCGACCGGAAGAGGCTTTGCGGCGCTATGACSAGGCGATTGYCCTGGCGCCCGACTTTGCCCGGGCGCACTTCAACCGGGGCACCATACTGCTTGACCGGGGCGATGCACAGGATGCACTGGAGGCGTTTGCCAAGGCCGTGCAGTACAAACCGGACTCAGCCGGTGCCCACTTCAACATCGGATCCGCCCACGCACGGCTGGCTCAGCATGAGGCGGCAGCGCGGGCCTACCGCCAGGCGCTCGCATTCAAGCCGGAGTTCGTGGAAGCGGAGGTCGCCCTGGGAACGACTCTGGAGGAGCTGGGGCAGGATGAAGCAGCCGTGGAGAGCTATCGCCGCGCCTTGAAGATCAAGCCGGACCACGCCCAAGCCCATGAAAAACGGGCCGACCTCCTGAAACGGCTTGGGCGCTCCAGTGAGGTGGCTGACGCTTACCGCCAGATGCTGGAACTCGATCCCGACAATGTGGACTGGCTCAACAATCTGGGAGCCGTCCAGAGAAAACAGGGCCGGTTCAAGGATGCCGCCGCGAGTTTCCGCCGGGCGGCCGCGGCAGACCCGGAAAATGCCTTGGCCTACAACAACCTGGGCGCCACCCAACGTACATTGGGGCAGCTGACGGATGCGGCGGAGAGCTACCGCCGGGCGCTGGAGATCCAGCCGAACTTCATCGAGGCTCACCACAACTTGGGAAATCTTCTTTCAGAATTGGGGCAAGCCGAGCTCTCTGTGTCGAGCTACCGCCAAGCACTTGCGATCAATCCCGATTTCGCCGAATCGCTCACCGCCATGGGCGCGGTTTTCCAGTCACAGGGGCAGTTCGACGAGGCCGTTGAATGCCACCGGCGGGCGTTGACCATCAAGCCTGATTACGCGCAGGCCCACAGCAATCTCGGAAATGCCCTGCAAGATCTTGGACAGCTTGAAAGCTCTCTRGAGAGCACCCGCCGCGCACTGGAATTCCAGCCGGACTTCACGGAAGCCCACAACAACCTGCTCTTCGTGCACAACTACCTGGCAGATCAACCCGTTGCGCACTTGTTGGCCCAGGCCAATCGGTTTGGGAACATCATCGCCCGCCACGCCCGGCCGGCGCAGGCCTGGGACAACACGCCGGACTCCCGGCGCCGCCTGCGGGTGGGTGTGGTGTCCGGGGATCTTTGCATTCACCCGGTGGGCTATTTTCTGGATGCGGTTGTGGCGGCGATAAAAACCAGCGCCACCTCGCTGGAACTGTTCGCCTATCCCACACGCACCTGCGATGACGAACTGAGCCAGCGGCTGAAGGCCTGCTGCCGCGCGTGGCGCCCTTTGGTCGGACTTTCCGATGAGCATGCGGCCGGGCTGATACGCGAAGACGGCATCGACATCCTGATCGACCTTTCAGGGCATACCGCGCACAACCGCCTGCCCGTATTCGCCTGGAAACCCGCGCCGGTGCAACTGTCCTGGCTGGGCTATTTCGCAACCACCGGGGTGCAAGCCATAGATTACCTGCTGGCCGACCCCTGGACCTTGCCGGCCAGCGAGGAAGTCAACTTCACGGAGAAAATCTGGCGCCTGCCGGAGACCCGGCTGTGCTTCACGCCGCCCCCCTCGAACATTGCCGTCTCGCCGCTTCCGGCACTTTCCAACGGCCATGTCACCTTCGGTTGTTTCAACAATTTAACCAAGATGAATAGCGCCGTTGTGGCACTGTGGGCGCAAATATTGAAAGCCGTTCCGTCGAGCCGTCTGTTCCTCAAGGCCCGCCAGCTGATGCAGCCGTCCGCACGGCGCGAGGTCATGGATCGTTTCGCGGCTCACGGTATCGAACCTGGGCGACTGGTTCTGGAAAACTATGTTCCCCGGGAAAATTACCTGGCGGCTTATCAAAAGGTCGACATTGCGCTGGACCCTTTCCCTTACCCAGGTGGGACAACGACGATGGAAGCCTTGTGGATGGGCGTTCCCGTACTGACGCTGGCTGGTGAGCGGTTTTTGTCACGCCAAGGCGTCGGCCTGCTGATGAACGCCGGACTGCCCGAGTGGGTAGCGAAAGACCCCAACGACTATGTCGCCCGTGCGGTCTCGCATGCCGGTGAC
>NZ_JBFUBY010000263.1:0-5775 GCF_056405515.1 Polaromonas sp. P1_G2 | reverse complement strand
CGGGTAGACCGTGTGGCGCGGCGCCTTGGGGTTGAAGCCGCAGCCGCCGCCTTCGATCATGCGGCCGCCCACCAGCATCTCGCGCAGGATCACCGCCTCTTCCGAGATGCCCTCGACCGAGGAAATCGTGTCGCCCTCAAAACGCACGGCGATTTTTTCCTCAAACGGTTTGGCAAAACCGACCGCCCACTGCGGATACAGCACGCCGGACATGGGCACTACGGCCTTGAAGTCGTTCTTGACCGAGTTGTGGTCCCAGAGGTTGGGCCCGTGCGTCGGCAGGTAGTGCACGTAACAGCCGTCTTCTTCGGCTGTCATCTGGCCGCGCCAGCGATTCGTGGCCAGCTGGTTGGCGCGCATTTCCTGCGTGAAGCTGATGCGGAAATYGCTGCCGCGCGGGTCGGTGAAGCGCAGGTCGAAGTTGCCTTCCGTCGGATATCGGTCGGCCGTGCCGCGGATGATCTCGCCGATGACCTCGACGGGGAAACGCGCCTGTGGCGTGTGCAGCAAGTCAAGGTTGCGGAAGTAGGTGATCTTGACCCAGCGCTGGCCGSCGCGGCGCAGGTTGATGCACAGCGGATCCAGGATGGAGCAGAACCAGGTCGACACCACAAAGGTGGCTTTCTTCAGCATGGCATGCACTTCTTCCGGCACGGCCGTCACCTGCGTGCTCGGCTCCATATAGATACGCACCTCCGCGCCGCGCGATTTGGCGATGYCGATCACCGCGTCGATCACGCGCGGGTCCAGCAAGGGGTCCGCCAGCATCAGCACCCTGTCCCCCGGGCGTATCGCCATCACGCGCGAGAAGTTGTCCAGCGCCTGGAAAAAGTACTTGGTGTCGGTCAGGTTGGCTGCCACGGGGATGGGCAGGCCGACGTAGGTGGAGGTGGGGTTCATCGCGGGTCCGAGGATAATTGCATGCACAAAGGCCTCGTTTCGGCCTCTTAATCGCTGAATATTAGCAGTAAACGCACTATTTACTTAGCTAGCTAATGTAATTGCGTGCAATTACGCTCGATGGTTGTTGAATTCTTCAACCCAGCATGAGCCGCGGAACCGGCTTTGCCGGGCCGCAGGGCGGGCGGCCCCCTCGGGGGGCAGGGAGCTACACGAAGTGAGCGACCGTGGGGGCTAACGCCGCAATGCGGCAAAAGCCTCAAATTCCCAGCTGCGCATCGCCAGCAACAGGGTGAAGCCCTCCCGGTCCTTGTCGCCGAGTTTCTGGTCGGTCTGGTGTTGCTGGGCGAAATCCTGGGCCACACGCTGCATGCGTTCCAGGAAGGAGGGCGCCAGGCCGCGACTGATGGATCCGTGCACCAGCAGCAGGCCTTCGCCATTGCCGTCGAAACCGCCAGAAAAATAGTCGAGCAGGGCGTTGTCGCGGAAGTAATCCATCACCGGGCCGTGCGGGCGCCAGCGAAAGGTTTTGGCGAGCTTGAGCCGGTAGCGGTTCAGGGGCTTGAGCTCGATGATGCCGATGCGATCCAGCTGCGCGAGGTACTTGATGCACTCGGCTTCCGAGAGGCGGTAGCTGCTGGTGATCTGCTCCAGCGTCCATTGCGACAGCACGCAGATGGCGGTCAGCAGCAGCTTTTTGTCGGCCACCACGGCTTTTTCCTGCGCCTCGGCCAGTTCGGCCAGCAGCGGCTGCGTGTCGGCGATATGCCTGGCGAGGTCGGCAAAGTCGAGCTTGAGCGCGCGGCAGATCGCGTCTATGCGCGACAGCGGCATGTCCCCTTTGGCCAGCATGCGCTTGACGCTGGACTCGGCCATGCCCAGCTTGGCGGCCAGGTCGGCATAGGTCATGCGCGCGGCCTTGAGTTCTTTTTTTAGGACGGTGACAAGGTCGGCGGTGGTGCTCATGGGTATCGATTATCGGTACTTTAGGTTCGAATTGGCTCCACTGCGCTAAATTTTGATGCCGCAGTCCGGCCCCGCCCCGCACAGTGCGGCTCACCCCATCCATAGACAAGGAGCTTCAGCATGCAGACCACCCCCTCCATTCTTCATCGCCGGGTTGAGCCGCTCCCGTGGCACGCGCGGCCGGCTGCCCTGGTCTGGCGCCGCGAGTGCGCGCTCGCCGGTGTCTTCATTCTGCTGCTGGCAGCCGCGTTGCTGGGGCCTTCGGTGGCGCAGTCCGCGCATTACCACGCCTTTGCCGACCAGCGCAGCTGGGGCGGGCTGCCGCATGCGATGGACGTCATCAGCAACCTGCCCTTCGCCTTGTGGGGCATGGTGGGTATCTGGGCGCTGCTGCGGGCTGTGCGTGAGCGGGTCGTCAGCGCCGCGGCGGCGGCCATGGCAGGGCTCTTCTTCGGCGGGCTGTGGGTGACGGCGGCGGTCTCCGCGGCCTATCACCTGCAGCCCGGCGATGCCGGCCTGGCCTGGGACCGCGGCGGCATGGTGCTGGCGTTCGCCGGTTTGCTGGGCCTGGCGGCGATGCGGGCGGTCAGCGCGCGCGCCGGGATGGCGCTGGCCACGGCCGTGCTGGTACTGGGGCCGCTGTCGGTGCATGCCTGGTCGCTGACCGGCAATATGCTGCCCTGGGCCGTGCTGCAGGGAGGCGGCATGGCGCTGATCCTGGGTTTTGCCTGCCTGCGGCCCGCACAGGCACGGGAACTGCCGGTCCGCTGGGCGCTGCTGATCGCAATCTATGCGCTGGCCAAGCTGCTGGAGCTGGGCGACCACGCGGTCTATGAATGGACGGGCCAGCTGGTGTCGGGCCACAGCCTCAAACATGTGGTGGCCGCCTTCGCCGCCTGGCCTGTGGTCGCGGCCCTGCTGGCGGCGCGCGAAACCAAGGCAGAATCCAGTGCACCATCCAAAAACAGAGCGGGTCCGTTGCTTAGGCGCGCAGCCCGCCGCACAACAACCTAAACGAGGAGTCAAGCATGAGTGTTGATAGCGCCGCACCGGTGTCGCCACCGCCTGTCCAGGGGCACCCGAACCAGTTCGCGCTGCTTAAGCAGCGCCGCTTCGCGCCCTTTTTCTGGACGCAGTTCTCCGGTGCGGCCAATGACAACCTCTTCAAGTTCGCCTTCACCGTGATGGTGACCTACCAGCTCAGCGTGAGCTGGCTGCAGCCCGCGATGGCCGGGTTGGTGATCGGTGCGCTGTTCATCCTGCCGTTTTTGCTGTTTTCGGCCACCAGCGGCCAGCTCACCGACAAGTTCGAAAAAACGCGCGTCATCCGTTTCGTCAAGAACCTCGAAGTGGTCATCATGCTGATCGCGGCCGTCGGCTTCATGAGCGACAACGCCAACGTCCAGGTGCCGGTGCTGCTGGGCTGCACCTTCCTGATGGGGCTGCATTCCACGATCTTCGGACCGGTCAAGTTCGCCTACCTGCCGCAGGCCCTCAACGAGCGCGAGCTGACGGGCGGCAACGGCATGGTCGAGATGGGCACCTTTGTGGCCATCCTGCTGGGCCAGGTTGTGGGCGGGCTGATGGTGGCCGTGCCGCAGGTCGGGCCCGACTATGTGGCGATGGCCTGTGTGGGCCTGGCCCTGGTGGGCCGGCTGGTCTCGCAGTTCATTCCGCTCACGCCGGCGACCGACCCGGACCTCAAGATCAACTGGAACCCGGTCACCGAAACCTGGCGCAACCTCAAGCTCGCCAACGGCAATCTGGTGGTGTTTCGCTCCATGCTGGGCATCAGCTGGATGTGGTTTTTCGGCGCCGTGTTTTTGAGCCAGTTCCCGAGTTTTGCCAAGGAAGTGCTGCACGGCAACGAACAGGTGGCATCCCTGCTGCTGGTCGTGTTCTCCATCGGCATCGCCACCGGCTCGCTGCTCTGCGAGGTGCTCAGCAAGCGCCACGTTGAAATCGGCCTGGTGCCGGTGGGCGCCATCGGCATGAGCGTGTTCGCGGTGGACCTGTATTTCGCTTCGCGCGGCCTGCCCGCCGTGGCCATCATGAGCGTGGGCGAATTCATGTCGCAGCATGCGCATTGGCGCGTGATGATAGACCTCGCGTTGCTGAGCCTGTTCGCGGGCCTGTACAGCGTGCCCATGTATGCGCTGATCCAGCTGCGCAGCCAGCCCACGCACCGGGCCCGCATCATCGCGGCCAACAATATTCTCAACGCGCTGTTCATGATCGTCAGCGCCATCCTGGCCGGCGGCTTGCTCAAAGCCGGCTTCAGCATTCCGCAGATATTCCTCTTCGTTGGCCTGGCCAATGCGGTGGTGGCTTTCTACATCTTCATGCTGGTGCCCGAGTACCTGCTGCGCTTCATCGCGCTCATCGCCTCGCGCCTGGTTTACCGCTTCAAGATCACCGGCGACGACAATATCCCGGCGCAGGGCGCGGCCGTGCTGACCTGCAACCACGTGAGTTTTGTCGACCCAGTGCTGCTGATGGCCGCCAGCCCGCGCCCCATCTATTTCGTGATGGACCACCGCATCTTCAAAATGCCGGTGCTCGGCTGGCTGTTCCGCCTGGCCAAGGCCATCCCGATCGCACCGCGCACCGAAGACCCGGCGCTGTACGAAGCGGCCTTCGAGGCGGCCGCCAAAGTTCTGCGCGACGGCGACCTGCTGGCGATCTTCCCCGAAGGCGGCATCACCAAAAACGGCGAACTCCAGGCCTTCAAGGGCGGCATCATGAAGATCCTGGAAAACGCCGAGCGCGACGGGCTGCAGGTGCCGGTCGTGCCCATGGCGCTGACCAATCTCTGGGGATCGTTTTTCAGCCGCGTTGAAAGCGGGACCGCGATGGCCAAGCCTTTTCGCCGCGGACTGTTCAACCGGGTGGGGCTGAACACTGGCCCGGCGCTGGCGCCGGCTGAGGTGCAGCCCGAGATTTTGCGCGCCCGTGTCGCGGCGCTGCTTGAGGCCTGAGAACCCCGAAGGGTATCGAAATTCGATGCTTTTCGGTCATTTAAGGGAAACTGTATCGCTATCTGCAAGCTTTTCCGGTAAGGCGGCGCACATTAGGGCCTCCTCAACACCGGAAAGGTTTTTATGCAGACACTGATACACCGTGACTCCAAGCCCTGGCAATTACAGGTCTGGGCATCTTTCCTGATCGCCGTTTTCCTCTGCGCCGTGGGCCTGTCGTGGCTGCCCGGCAAGGACCTGGACCGCGCCTTCATGGTCATGGGTTATTTCTTCTGCCTGTCGGCCGCCTTTGTGCTGGCCAAGTATGTGCGTGACCAGGAGCAAAGCAGGGCCGAAGGCAAGCTGGCCGACACGCCTATGTTCAAGCTGGTGGTGTGGGGCGGCTTCTTCCTGGCCATGTCGCTGACCGGCTGGGGCCTGTGGCGCATGGAGATCAACGAGACCTACAAGGCCTTCCTGGGCGTGAGCTGGCTTTACCTGATCACCTGCAGCTTCACGCTGGCCAAGACCCTGCGCGACCGCCATGAGGCCGACCTCAGCGAAGCCCGCCTGGGCCGTGCCGCCCGCAGCCACGCGGCCAACGAATAAACACAACACCCCGAAACAAGGAGTCATCATGAAAAATCGATTGGCCACATATTTGGTCGCCGCCAGCCTTACCCTGGTGGGAAGCGCCGCCTCGTTCAGCGCACAGGCGCAATCCGAGGCCTCGGCCCTGAGCGCCGTGTCGGCCCTGCCGGTGGCCTCCGTTGTGGTCGGCGCCAGCGCCGCCGCAGGCGCCGTGGTGGCCATCCCGGTCGTGTTGTCCACGGCGGGCACGGTGMTGGTGGTCAAGGCCGTGGAAAGCACGGCTCGCGGAACCCTGTACGTGCTGGAGCGCGCTTCCGACGGCGCGCGTGCCAGCATCGAGGTGGTGGGCAGGGGTGTGGCG
>NZ_JBFUBY010000262.1:0-5839 GCF_056405515.1 Polaromonas sp. P1_G2 | reverse complement strand
GCCCGGCACACAGCTGCTGCCCACCTTGTTGTTGGTGCCGTGGCCCGCGTCAACAAAAAACACGCCGCGCAACTGGCCCGGCAAGCCGACGCTGCCGGCGAGCTCCGGCGTGTACAGCTCGGCATTGGCCACGATGCCGCTGTCGGCCGCCACGGCCCGCTCCTGGAAGCCGCGCACCGCCGTCGATCCGGCCAGGCCGAACTGCTCGCCAGCCAGCAAAGGCGTGTCGGTGAACTGCGCGCTGCCGGCCAGCCTGGCCTGCCAGCCGCCGGCCAGGGCCTTGAACCAGGAAGCCGTGCCGCGCGCGGCCATGAAATCGTCGCGCGTGGCGCGGTTGCCCGGTGTCAGGTAAGAGTAGCGGTCGGTGCGGCCGTCAATATTGGTGTAGCGCTCGCCGCTGGCAATGTTGCGCGACAGGCCCACGCTGTAGCCGGATATCTGGTCGACCTTCTCGGTCTGGCTGCTGTAGGTGATGCTCAGCGGCGTGGTCTTGTAGGGCACGCAGGAGGCAATCGGCGGTGTCGGCGGCGCAATGCTCACCGTGACGCCGCCGACCTCGCAGCGCGAGTCCACGAATTTGTGGTCCAGGCCCAGCACCAGCTTGGCCGTGCTTTCGCCGCTGCGGCCCAGGAAGTGGTTCCAGCGCAGGCCATACACGTCGCCCTTGCCCGTGAAGCCCAGCAGCCCGCCCAGCACCGGGGAGCTGGCCGGCGAATTGACGCTCGATTTGCCGTAGATGAAGTCGACGCTGTCGCCAAAGGCATACAGCGGGACGCGGTAGCCGACCGAAAAGACATTCAGGTTCACGCCCGAAGGGCTGTCCGGCGAGGTCGTGTAGGCCAGCGTGCCCACGTGGTCGCGGTTGAACAGATTGGCATGCTGCACGGCAATGCCGGTGCGCCAGCGGCCGCTGGAGGGCGAGCCCGTATTGTCCAGCGTGGTGATGAGGCGCAGCAGCTTGTGGTCGGTGACCAGGACCTTGGCGTCTATGGTGCCCGGCTTCTCGCCCTCGGCCAGCGTCACGCCGACCTGCTTGGCCGGGCTTTCATTGGCCAGCTGGATGGATTCGGAAATCGCGCCCAGGCGGGGCGCGCTGCCCACCTGCAGCCGCACCAGGCTGGCGCGGATATTGGCCTCATCGAAATGTTCGTTGCCGCTGATGGTGATCGAGGAGATCACGCTCTCCCGCACCAGCAGCTTCACCGCCCCGCCGGCCAGTTCCTGCTCAGGCACCGACACAACCACCGTGCTATAGCCGGCTTTGAGATAAGCCTGCTGCAAGGCTTCGATCGCCAGCTGGATATCGGCAAAACCACGCTGCGGCCCGGCCAGCGGGCCGACCAGGCGATCCACTTCCGCCGCCGGCAGCAGGGTATTGCCTTCCACCTGGAAACGCGTAATGTCAAAACGCTCATCGGCCGCGAGGGCCGTTGAGGCGGCAGCTACTGCAAGCATGCCGGTGAGGCCGCAACGGGCCAGGTGTTTGATCAAGCGGCTTTGACTCATTTGTTCTTATCCACGGGGGGCGGTGGGCTGAACAAATGACTTGGGAAATGGAGCTCTCGGAAGGCTCTGTTCAGGGCGTCTGTAGATCGTAACAGCGCGTAACTGAAAATAGCACCTTCAAGCCGCGAATTTACTTAGTGAACTCACTTATTGTTGTCACTTCACCGCAGTTTTGCGGGGTCTCATCGACCGATGTGGATTCAACGCGAAGATATTGCTGTGCCGAGCAGCTGAAACCCACAGAACAGCAGAAGGCAAAGCAAACCAGCGAAAGCAAATGCGGCTATCCATGGGAAAGCGTTTGATGGCGGTCGGTGTTGGTTTTTGCATCTGCCTTGCTGCCATAGCTACCAAAGTTTCAAGACCATTGGATCATCGACGCTGCTAAGGAATTTGGCTCCAAAATGCGAAAACCCAGCTTGGTTCAAAGCAATATTCAAATATCCACCTGACACCTTGAGGTCGAACAAACGGTGGAGTGGTTGATGGCCTTGAAAAAAACGGCGGGTGATGGGCTTGGAGTCTACGTCCTTAGATAGGATCAATCGCGTATGGCCTGCGGCGCAGGCTTGCATCGCAAGCCGATCCACCGTCCAGTTGGGCGTAACAGTCGGGTTTGTTAATGGTGGGATTGGAAACTGCTCTAGATCACCAAGCGGGCACTTCAGGGGATGTCCAAGGCCGACAATCTTGGGCAAGTTGAACAGCGAAACAACGAACAACCAGCCGTCCTTATAAAGATGAAAAAACAACCGTCTTAGTTCAACGGTGTAGTTACGTGGCTTGCCAACAATCGTAGCGAATATGGTCAGCACGGAATCCATCGGTATCAGTTCGTCTTTCCCCAGCCAGTACGCTTCATAGTAGCCACCGACACCTTTTGTAAGCGTGTGAAGTGTGCTGCGCGTATCTTGCTCCAGAAAAATGGCGGGAAGCATGTGCATGGTCCGGAATCTCTTGATTTCAAGATCATCACTGTCGAGTCCGCATTCAATCCAGTGATTTGCCCGAGCTTCAAGCCAATTCGCCACATCGGCGGCGCCGCTACCGATGGCCCGGACTACGCCGAAATAGGGCAATGAGAGTTTTATCGCCGATGCATCAAATGTGCGTGTGTACAGTGCATCGCCTGCAGAGCCGATAACCTCGAACTGAGAAAACCCCTGAAATTCTGTATATCTGGACGCCGTATCGGCGATTGCCCATGGGCTGCGATCAGCTAGCAGATGTTGGAGATGTGTAGGCAGCGCGCAAGTACCGTTGGAGATGCACTGCAGGTTCTCTGCTAGTTTTTCTATGTGTTCGACATTGCCTGCGGCCAATAGCATTCCACGGCCCGATTGCGCTTTAAATTCCACGTACTTACGCACGAGCCGTGTCGGACTTAGCGGCAAAGCCGACAACAGATTTCCGGTATAGCCCGTTGTTGGAATGGTTAGATGCCGACCGGGCTGATCAGTCGTCAGCAAGACATCRGAAACGGCTACTCGGAGGTCTTCAAAAACAGCAACAACAGTCATGCCTTTTCCAATTGAATCGAACACCCGACCTTCTCATTACGAAGGTTGGCCCGCTAATCCAGTCGCCGCAGTTTTTGCGGGAAATCATGGGTACATCACCCTCAACGAGATGGGCCGCATCTTCCCGTGGATGCATCGTCACCAAGAAGATCCGTACCGGAAGAGGCCACTGCTCAAGCTTGAGCCTCCCCAAAGTCGAAGTCGGGAAACCTGCTGAAATAGTCCATCAGCATTTCCGTCAGTACCCTGATCTTCCGCGCGGGATGCTGACCCGGTGGGCGCACCACGTAGGCGCCTGCTGGCCTGGTGGGGTGTTGCGGCATGACCGTCACGAGTGCGCCGGAAGCCAGATGGGGGCGGGTGAGTCCAAGGGGCAGGTAGCCGATGCCTATACCTGCTACCGCCGCTGCGACGAGCGCAATGCCGTTGTCTGCCTTGAAGCGGCCCTGGGGCCGGACAGAGACGACTTTGCCTTCATGCATCAATTGCCAGGTTTCCGTGCCCTGCATGAGCGCTTCGTGATCCAGGAGTTCGTCCAGGGTTTGAGGCGCGCCGTGCGCTTTGATGTAGGCCGGACTGGCGACCAGGCTCCCGTTCACAGGCCCGACACATTGAGCCATCAGGTTGGAGTCCGCGAGATGGCCAACGCGAATTGCGCAGTCGTAGCCTTCAGCCACCAGGTCGACGAAGCGGTCGCTGTAGCAGGTCTGGATGTGAAGCTGTGGATGCCGGCTCGCCATCTCGGCGAGTACGGGCGCGAAGTGGGTGGGCCCGAAGGACAGCGGCGCCGCGACGCGTAAGCGGCCGCGAAGCTCGCCGGCGGGCAGGATCGTCTCTTTGGCAATTTCTATCTCGGCACACACCCTGGCCGCATAGTCACGAAATGCCGCACCGGCCTCGGTAAGAGATGCGCCCCGCGTGGTGCGAGCCAGCAACTGAACGCCCAGCTCCGCCTCGAGCCTGATGAGCCGCCGGCTGACGATGGACTTGGCCACGCCGAGCCGAAGGGAGGCCGCTGTGATGCCCCCCCCGTCGGCAACTTCCACGAAGGTTCGCAGTTCTTCGATCTCCATCCGGTGTTCCTGTTTATGCGACACAGATGCGCAAATTTGAGGTCTACCGTACCACAAAGAATGGTGCAAAGATTCGCCTCGGGCCATCAGCGAATCGTGTTGCCGCGAGCAAGAACGATCCCTGACTGTGCCGGGCCGGGCAGGCCATATCCACATCCAACACACACCGCCGCGGAGTTCAGTTCGCTGATCGCCGCACGGTGGCGGTCTTTCAAATCCCTCGAATGGAGAAATAGCAGTGAAGTTGATACTACTGATCGGATTCATGGTGGTGAATGGCTTGGCCAACACCCATGCACAAGCCAGGCAAGAGGTGCCGGGCGCGGACCTGATCGTGCACAACGCCAGGATCTTCACCGGCAATCCCGGGCAAGCCGCGGCGTCCGCCCTGGCCGTCAAAAACGGCCGCATCTACTCGGTGGGCACGGATGCCGAGGTGCTGGGTTTGAAGAACGCCAAYACCCGGGTCATCGATTCCCGCGGCCGGCGGCTCATCCCGGGCATCATCGACGCGCACACCCATGTGCTCAACGAAGGTGGCTACAACTACACCCTGCGATGGGAAGGCGTGCCAACGCTGCGACTGGCCCTGGCGATGCTGGGTGAGCAAGCCAAACGGACACCGGAAGGCCATTGGGTGAAGGTGATTGGCGGCTGGTCTCCCTACCAGTTCGAGGAGAACCGCTTCCCCACCCTGGATGAACTCCGCCGGGCCGTCCCCAATCGTCCCTTGATCGTGCAGTACGCCTACAACCGCGCCTTCATGAACCAGCAGGCGATGGATGCCCTCGGCGTGGGCACAGACAAGTTTCCCAAGGTCCCGGGCACCGAGTTCGAGAAGGACAAGCAGGGCAAGTACACCGGTGTAGTCCATGGCTACACGTTCTTGTTCATCGCCCTGGAGACCATGGTTCCCCAGCTCTCTTTCGACGAGGAGGTGAGCTCGCTGGTCCAGACGGTTCACAGCCTCAACCGCTTCGGGGTCACGTCCATCGTCGATGCCGGCACGGGCTTCCGCGGGTATCCCAAGGCAGTGCCCACCGTGGACGCCCTTGCCCGGGACAACCGCCTCAACATCCRCATGCCCTTCGTGGACATCCAGTTCGGAGAGGGCAGCGTGGTGGACGCGCAACTCACGGCGATCACGAAGACGGCGCCTATCAGTCCCGGGCACAACTTGCACCCGCAGCTGGCGCACGGTCATGTCTACCGCGGTGCCGGCGAGTTGCTGTCGGCGGATGTCCACGATCATGAAAACTTCGACCGTCCAGCGGTCGTCGTCGAGCCGGACAAGATGCGGGAACTGGTGGAGCGGGACGTCTCCAAGTTAGTCCAGCGGCGAATTCCTTTCCGCGAGCACATCAGCTACGACGAAAACATCACGCCTTTCCTCGATGCGCTCGAGAAGCTGAACGAAAAGACGCCGCTCGACGGCCTGCGATGGAGCATCGAGCACGCCGAGACCATCAGTCCCGCGAACATCGCCAGGGTGAAGGCGCTGGGCGGCGGCATCGCCCTGGACACCAAGATGGCGCTGCACGGCGACGGATTCATCAAGACCCACGGCCGCGACAAGGCATTGCTGACCCCGCGCCTGCGCCAGCTCGTCGACAGCGGCATCCCCCTGGCCATGACCACCGACGCCTTCCGGGCGGCCTCGTTCAATCCGTGGGTCGGCATCAGCTGGATGGTGTCGGGGAAGTCGGTCTCCGGAACCGACGTGCTGGCCAAGGACAACCG
>NZ_JBFUBY010000261.1:0-10391 GCF_056405515.1 Polaromonas sp. P1_G2 | reverse complement strand
CCCCAGGCCTGGCTCGAGACCTTGAACAGGTCCTTGATCTCGGGCGCGGCATAACCGCCGTTGGCCGTCAGCGAGAAGGTCGGGAACCAGGCGGCCTTGGCCACACCCACGCGGGCCTGCGCGGCCTGCATGCTGCTCTGCGCGGCCGAGACGTCGGGGCGGCGTTCCAGCACCGTGCTGGGCACGCCGGCCGGGATGACGGGCAGTGCGGTCGACCACTCGGCCGGCGCGACGGCAAAATTCGAAGCCACCTCGCCGACCAGCACGGCCAGCGCATGTTCCAGCGCGGCGCGGCGCTGGTCCAGCGCCAGCGCGTCGGATTCGGTCGAGGCAACCTCGGCGCGCACGCGGGCGACGTCGAGCTCGGCCACGTCGCCCTCGCGGAAGCGCACTTCCGTCAGGCGCAGCGTGTTGCCGTACGCCTTCAGGGTGTCGCGCACCAGCGTGCGCTCGGTGTCCAGCGCGCGCAGGTTGAGGTAGGCCTGCGCCACGTCGGCCTGCACCAGCAACTGGGTGCTGCGCAGCAGGGCTTCGCGTGACTGGGCGTCGAGCGAGGCGGCATCCGAGTTCAGCGAGAGCTTGCCGATCAGGTCGACTTCATACGAAAAATTCGCGGCGGCCGTGACCGTGGTCTGCGCCACGCGGTTGGTCGTGATATTGCTCTGGCGCACGGCGCCGCCGCTCAGGCCGACCTGCGGCAGGCGGTCGGCATCGGTATTGCGCAGGATGGCGCGCGCCTGGGCCAGCCGGCCCGCTGCCACCTTGACGCTGTTGTTGTTGGTGGCCGCCCGCTCGACCAGCTGGTCGAGCACCGGGTCGGAAAATACCTTCCACCAGGCGCCCTGCGATTGCGGGGCGGTGGTGGTTGTGGCGCTTGCGGTGCTTGCCGTGGCGGCATTCTCTTTATAGGCCGCGGGTGCGGCGGGAATGCTGGCGGGGTCAACCGACGCGCTGGTGGCGCAGCCGGCCAGCACCAGGGCAGCCAGCAGAGGCAGCAGCGCGGTGCGCAGTTTTGACGATGTGTGGTTCATGATGAACTCCTTGACGTGATGCTTGTTGTTATTCGTGAAGCTTGACGGGTGCCGCCGGCTGCGCATGCGTACCCGCGCCGCCGCTGCCCGCGAAGGCCTCGATATGCGGCACTTCGCCGTGCAGCTTGAGCGGGCGGTTGCCCGTGAGGCGGCGCAGGGTGACGTAGAACACCGGCGTGAGGAACAGGCCGAAAGCCGTCACGCCAATCATTCCCGAGAACACCGCCACACCCATGGCATGGCGCATTTCGGCGCCGGCGCCGGTCGACAGCACCAGGGGCAGCACGCCCATGATGAAGGCCAGCGAGGTCATCAGGATSGGGCGCAGGCGSAGSCGGCTSGCTTCGATCGCSGCCTGSASCGGSGTGCGSCCGGCAAACTCGAGCTCGCGCGCGAACTCCACGATCAGGATGGCGTTCTTCGCCGACAACCCCACCAGGACGATCAAGCCGATCTGCGTGAAGATGTTGTTGTCGCCGCCGGTAAGTTTCACGCCCAGCATGGCGGCCAACAGGCCCATGGGCACGATCAGCACGATGGCGATCGGCAGGGTCAGGCTTTCATACTGCGCGGCCAGCACSAGGAAGACSAGCAGCAGCGCCAGCGGGAACACCCACATGGCCGAGTTGCCGGCAATGATTTCCTGGTAAGTCAGGTCCGTCCACTCATAGCTGATGCCGGGCGGCAGGGTTTCGGCCGCGATGCGGGCGACCGCGTCCTGCGCCTGGCCCGACGAATAGCCGGGCGCTGCGCCGCCGTTGATGTCGGCGGASAGGAAGCCGTTGTAACGCATGGCGCGTTCCGGGCCGAAGCTGGGCGTGACCTTCATCAGCGCCGACAGCGGCACCATCTCGCCGGTGGCCGAACGCACCTTGAGCAGGCCGACATCCTCGGCGCGTGCGCGATAAGGCGCGTCGGCCTGGACCCGCACCGAGTAGGTGCGGCCGAACTTGTTGAAGTCGTTGGCGTACAGGCTGCCCAGGTAGATCTGCATGGTGTCGAACACGTCGGTTACCGGCACGCCGAGCTGGCGCGCCTTGGTACGGTCGATGTCGGCATACAGCTGCGGCACGTTGACCTGGAAGCTCGAGAACAGCCCCGCCAGTTCAGGCGTCTGGTAGGCCTTGGCCATGAAGGCCTTGGTGGCGGCGTCGAGCGCGGCATAACCCAGCGAGCCGCGGTCTTCCAGCTGTAGCTTGAAGCCGCCGGTGGTGCCCAGGCCCTGCACGGGCGGCGGCGGGAACATCGCGATAAAGGCTTCCTGGATGCCGCCGAATTTTCCGTTCAGCTGGCCGGCGATGGCACCCGCGCTCAGGTCCGCGCTCCTGCGCTGGTCGAAGGGCTTGAGCGACAGAAACACGATGCCCGAGTTGGAGCTGTTGGTGAAACCATTGATCGACAGGCCCGGGAAGGCAATCGCGTGTTCCACGCCGGGTTGCTTCATGGCGATGTCGCTGATCTTGCGGATCACGTCTTCGGTGCGGTCCAGCGTGGCGCCGTCCGGCAGCTGCGCGAAACCGATCAGGTACTGCTTGTCCTGGCCGGGCACGAAGCCACTGGGCACAGCCTTGAACAGGCCCGTAGTGGCCAGCACCAGCACCAGGTAGACGCCCAGCATCACGGCCTTGCGCGAGATCGCGCCCTTGACGCCGCGGCTGTAGTTCTCGGAGCCGCGGCTGAAAGCCTTGTTGAAGGCGCCGAAGAAGCGGCCGAAGATTTTGTCCATGCCGCGGGTCAGCGCGTCCTTGGGTGCATCGTGGCCCTTGAGCAGCAGGGCAGCCAGCGCGGGCGACAGCGTCAGCGAGTTGATCGCCGAGATCACGGTCGAGATGGCGATGGTCAGCGCGAACTGCTTGTAGAACTGGCCCGACAGGCCGGTGATGAAGGCCAGCGGCACGAACACGGCGATCAGCACCAGGGCGATCGCGATGATGGGCCCGGACACCTCGCGCATGGCGCGGTAGGTGGCGTCGCGCGGACTCAGGCCCGCCTCGATGTTGCGCTCGACGTTCTCCACCACCACGATGGCGTCGTCGACCACGATGCCGATGGCCAGCACCAGCCCGAACAGGCTGAGCGCGTTGATCGAAAAGCCGAAGAGGTGCATCACCGCGAAAGTGCCGATGACGGAAATGGGCACGGCCAGCAGCGGGATGACCGAAGCGCGCCAGGTCTGCAGGAAGATGATCACGACCAGCACCACCAGGGCCACGGCCTCGAGCAGCGTGTGCACCACGGCCTCGATGGACGAGCGCACGAACTGCGTGGTGTCGTAGACGATCTCGTAGTCCACGCCTTCGGGCATGCTCTTCTTGAGCTCTTTCATCACGGCCTGCACGTCATCCGAAATCTGGATGGCGTTGGAGCCCGGCGCGGCGAACACCGGCACCGCCACGGCCTGCTTGTTGTCCAGCAGCGAGCGCAACGCGTAGTCCGATGCGCCCAGTTCCAGGCGCGAGATGTCGCGCAGGCGCGTCACGGCGCCGCCCCTGTCGGTCTTGACGATGATGTCGCCAAACTCTTCCTCGCTCTGCAGGCGGCCTTGGGCGTTGATGGACAACTGCATGTCCACGCCGGGCAAGCCGGGCGAAGCGCCCACCACGCCGGCGGCGGCCTGGATGTTCTGCTCGCGGATGGCCCGCACCACGTCGCCGGCGGACAAGCCGCGCTCAGCCACTTTCTGCGGATCCAGCCAGACGCGCATCGAGTAGTCGCCCGAACCGAAGAGCTGCACCTGACCCACGCCGTTGATGCGCGCCAGGCGGTCCTTGACATTGAGCACCGCGTAGTTGCGCAGGTAGGTCATGTCGTAGCGATCGTTGGGCGAGAGCAAATGCACCACCATGGTGAGGTCGGGCGAGCTCTTGATGGTGGTGATGCCCAGGCGGCGCACTTCCTCGGGCAGGCGCGGCTCGGCYTGMGMGACGCGGTTCTGCACCAGCTGCTGSGCCTKGTCGGGRTCGGTGCCSAGCTTGAAGGTCACGTTGAGCGTCATCAGGCCATCGGTGGTGGCCTGGCTGCTCATGTAGAGCATGCCGTCGACGCCGTTGATGGCTTCCTCGATTCATGGCGATTCTTCTTGTTCAGGTGAAGGGGCGGCTCAGGACTTGGCCGCGACCTTCACGGCTTTTTCGGTGAGTTCGGCCTTGGCGGACATTTCCACCGCTTGCGGCGCGACCAGCGCGCCGGGGCGTATGCGCTGCAGGCCGTTGACGACGATGCGTTCGTTGGCGGCCAGGCCGCCCTTGACCACGCGCAGGCCGTTGACGGAGGCGCCCAGCGTGACTTCGCGGTAGACCGCCTTGTTGTCGGCGCCCACCACCRGCACGAACTTCTTGTTCTGGTCGGTGCCGACGGCGCGTTCGTTGATCAGCAGCGCCGTGCCCTTGGTGGCCTGGCCCATGCGGATGCGCGCGAACTGGCCGGGCATCAGCTGGCCGTCCTTGTTGTCGAACACGGCGCGGGCGCGCACGGTGCCGCTGCGTGCATCGACCTGGTTTTCAGGGCCTTGGCCACGACCTGCTCGTCAGCATCGAAGCTCGCGTAGATGGGGCTCACCGACACCAGCGTGGTCAGCACCGGCGCGCCGGGGCCGGCGGCAACCAGGTTGCCCACCGTCACTTCGAGCTTGCCGACGCGGCCGGAGACCGGCGCGCGCACCTGGGTGTAGCCCAGGCTCAACTGGGCCGTCTGCAGGGCCGCATGCGCTGCGCGCAGGTTGGCGTCGGCTTCGCCCTTGCCGTTGGTGCGCTCGTCGAACTCACGCTTGGAGATGGCCTGCTCGCTCCACAGGCGCTGCGAGCGCTCCTGCTCGCCCTTGGCCTGGGTGACCCGGGCCTGGGCGGCCGCGACCTGCGCATCGGCGCGTTCCACGTCGGCGGCGTACGGCGCCGGGTCTATGGTCAGCAGCAGGTCGCCCTTCTTCACGAGCGCGCCTTCACGAAAGTGCACGGACTGGATGGTGCCGGCCACGCGCGAGCGGATGTCCACGCGTTCGACCGCTTCCAGCCGGCCCGAGAACTCGTCCCAGGCGGACACGTCGCTCTGCACGACGGTGGCCACCGACACGGGTGTGGCCTGAGGCTGGGCGGGACCGGATTGGGCGCTGGTGCTGGAGACGCCGAACACGGCGGCGGCGATGCCGGTCACGGCGAGCACGGCGAGGGCCACGGCCAGCAGGCGGCGTTTGGGGGTATGCAGTTGTATGGATGGCATGTCAATTCTCTCGATGATTGGATTTATGAAACTGATGAACTAATGAACTGAAAACGGATGAGGTGAAGGAAGCAAATCGGCGACTGTAGAACCTCAACCTAAGTTGAGGTCAAGCGCGCGGCACGCAAACACGGTGCGCCGCAGGGGCTATCAACCCGCCGCTGCTTTGCCGCGCGGCGCTTGTCGGTATCCGGATGAATCAGTGGCATGGTGAACTCCCTCAAAGAAAAAATTGAACGTCTAAAACTCAGGACACCGCGCTGTGCGCGGCGGTCCGCGCATCCAGCGCAGTGGCGAAGAAACGGCCGAAGCGCTCATGGATCAACGGCGCCCAGGCTTCCTGATGGTTCGCCGGCTCCAGGTAGCTGCAGGGCCAGCCGGTGGGAACGGGCAGCACCGTGTCGATCGCGACCAGGCCGGCGGCGCGCAGGCGCGCGGCATAGGCCAGCGTCTCGTCACGCAGCGGGTCGTCTTGCGCCGTGATCAGCAGCGTGGGCGGCAGGCCGGCCAGGCGAAAGGCCGAGCCGGGCGCGGCGTAAGGATGGCTGGCGTCTTCCAGGCGCGGCAGGTAGTTGTGCCAGCCGTCGGCCCAGGTGCAGCCCACCGGGCCGGCTTCGGCGTCGCGCAGCGAAGCCGTCGCCAGGCAAGGGTCCAGCATGGGCGACAACAGGATTTGCCCGGCCAAGGCCGGCTCCTGCAGGTCGCGCGCCATCAGCGCCACGGCTGCGGCGATGTTGCCGCCGGCTTCCTCGCCGGCCACAAACACCGGCGCACCCGCGCCGGCCAGCTTGTGGCGGGCCTTGAAAGCCCACTCCAGGGCGGCGTAGCCCATTTCCACGGCGCTTGGGAACGGGTGCTCCGGCGCCAGCGGATAGTCCAGCGACATCACCACCGCGCCGGCGTCGGCCAGCAGCCCGGCAACGCAGGAGCCGCCTTCCAGCGAGCCGCCCACAAAGGCGCCCGCATGAAAGTGCACGACCAGCGGCGACACGCCCGTGCCGCTGCGGCGGCCGTAGAAACGCACATCCAGCGGCTTTTTCAGCGCCAGCTGGATCTGCTTCTCGACCCACGGGGGGCTGGTTTTGTCGGCGCCTGTGAGGGCGGGCTGCTGGCTTTTCATCGTCGTGACCGCGTAGGGCCTCCGGTTTGTTGCAATGCAGCAGAAGATACGCGCGGGGCATCACTTAATAAATAGCCATTCCGTTTATTCTTTATTTCACCAATGCAACAATCGGGGGGATGGTCAAGCCGCTCACACCCCGGTACCGGGCAAATTGCCACGCAAGCCCCTGCCTGCCTCATTGCCTGCTTTTGTGCATAAGGGCGCGAAGTGTGGGCCTTGCCCCCAGGGCAAGGTCAAAGAAGCAAGGGAAAACCCGGACACCGCCAAGGGCTATTTGGGGCCGTCCGCAGGAAGCCGCCATGATGGTCACAATCGCCCCTCGCAGCCCCCACATAAGCCGCCGTTCGCGGATCTCCCCGACTTTCCCCAGGACCCCAGCGGCCACCCGCCGCCGGGGAACGAGGCAGCAGGCCCACCCGCCCGCGGCGCCTCAAGTGCATTGACAGCCCCTTACCAGGACCACAGGACAGGACTTTCTCATGGACAAGTTTTCCGCAATGCAGGCTTTTGTTCGGGTCGTGGAAGCCGGCACCTTCACCAAGGCCGCCGATTCCATGGGCATGCCCAAGCCGACCGTGACGCGGCTGATCCAGACGCTGGAGCAGTCGCTGGACACCAAGCTGCTCAACCGCACCACGCGCAAGGTCACGGTCACGGCCGATGGCGCGGCCTATTACGAACGCGCCGGCCGCCTGCTGGGCGAAATGGAAGAACTCGAGTCGAGCATGTCGCGCGCCAAGGCCAGCCCGCGCGGCCGGCTCAAGGTCGACATTCCTTCTTCCCTGGGCATGGCGGTGGTGATCCCGGCCCTGCCGGATTTTTATGCGCGCTATCCCGACATCCAGCTGGAGCTGGGCGTCAGCGACCGGCCCATCGACATCCTGGCCGAGAACGTGGACTGCGTGATCCGCGGCGGCGAGATCACCGACCAGTCGTTGGTGGCGCGCCGCATCGGCGAGTTTTATTTGATGTCCTGCGCGTCGCCGGCCTACCTCAAACGCCACGGCGTGCCCCAGCATCCGCAGGAACTGGCGCACGGACACAGGCTGATCCGCTATGTGTCACCGCGCGACGGCAAGCTCTACAGCGTCACGCTGCACAAGGACGGGCAGGCGGTGGAGGTCGAGGGCCATCACCAGCTCTCGGTCAACGACTCGAATGCCGGCGTGGCGGCGGCGCTGGCCGGCCTGGGCGTGCTGCAGACCTTGACCTTCCTGGTCCAGCACCACATCAGCAGCGGCGCGCTGGAGCCGCTGTTCAACGGCTGGTGCTCCGAGGCCAAGCCCATCCACGTGGTCTACCCGCCGAACCGCCACCTGAGCAACAAGGTGCGTGTCTTTGTCGACTGGATCGCGGAGCTGTTCGCCAAGCACGACCTGATCCAGCGCAAGAGCACGCTGCCGGGACGCATCACGCGCGCGAAGCCCGCTGCCGAAGCGCTCGCCGAGTAACAGCGTCCCCGGCATCTCCTACAGGCGGCGTCACTGACAGCCTACAGGGCGCGCGGCGCGAGAGCGTTAAGGTCGGGATCTGCCTGATGCCGTCCTTCATCCTGTTTGCGAAAGAGCCTCCATGCCAAGATTGAAAGCACCCGCGCCCGACGCCGAAAGCCGCAGGGCACTGGAGCAGCGGGCCAGGGAGGCCGCCCTGCCCGCCCCGCCTCAGCAAAAGGGGCGCTGGCCGTTTCCCGTGCCGGACGACCAGCCCGCCGGGGAAGCCCGGGAGCACAAGGATGAATCACCGGAAAAACCGGCCCGCCCGGGCAAGTCGGACGCTTCTTAAGCGCGCGGCCGTAGCCGCATGGCCAGGCTGACCAGCAGCAGCACCAGCGCGCCCGCCACCAGGCCCACCACCGCATCCATCAACAGCGGCGTGAGCGCGGCCAGGAAAGCGCCCGCACCGGCCGCCACCTGCTGCGTGAGCGATTCAATGAAGTGGTGCAGGGGCGCGAAACCGTGCGTGAGTATGCCCCCGCCCACCAGGAACATCGCGGCCGTGCCGGCCACCGACAGCCCCTTCATAAGCCAGGGCGCGGCCCACAAAATAGCCTGCCCCGTGCTTCGCTGAAGGCGCGGCCAGGCGCCCTCGCCCACGCGCTGGTTCAGGTAAAGCCCGCCGTCGTCGAGCTTGACGATGCCCGCCACCAGGCCGTACACCCCCACCGTCATGAGCAGCGCGATGCCGCAAAGCACCGCGACCTGCGTGATGAAGGGGCTGGCCTGCACCGTCCCCAGCGTGATCGCGATGATCTCGGCCGAGAGAATGAAATCGGTGCGCACCGCGCCCTTGATCTTGTCTTTTTCCAGCGCCACCAGGTCCACCGCGGGATTGGACAGTGCGGCCGTCAGCGCCTCGTGTTCGGCGGCCTGTTCGTGCGCGCTGTGCATGAATTTGTGCGCGAGTTTTTCAAAACCCTCGTAGCAGAGAAAGGCGCCGCCCACCATCAGCAGCGGCGTCACCGCCCAGGGTACGAAAGCGCTGATGGCCAGCGCCGCCGGCACCAGAATGGCCTTGTTGATGAAAGAGCCCCGGGCCACGGCCCAGACCACCGGCAGTTCGCGGTCGGCCTTGACGCCCGAGACCTGCTGGGCATTGAGCGCCAGGTCGTCGCCCAGCACGCCGGCGGTCTTTTTGGCGGCGACTTTGGAAAGCAGCGCCACGTCATCCAGCACGGTGGCGATGTCGTCAATCAGTGCGAGCAGGCTGCTGGCCATGGGTATTCTTTTTCGTCAGGGCCGCGGCGATGAGCCGCAGCGGGGTGGAACAGGCATCCGGCGCATGGCGTTGTACTTGTGGCGCAACCAGGAAGAGCCGCCTACTGTACCCAAATTCCGTGGCACCAAAAAGAAAAGCCGCCCCAGGGGCGGCTTGGCGGGAAGGCGCGCAAACTCAGCGCGCGGTCAACCGCCCCAGGATAAAACCAATGGCCAGAGCCGCGCCCACGGCTTCAAGCGGCCTTTCCTGCACCCAGGATTTCGAAACTTCCAATGCATGGGCCGGCGCTTCGCCGATGCGGCGCGTCTGGTCAGCAAAGCGGTCGGCTACGCTGCTGGCGGTGCCCGCGAGCTTGTCGACACCTTGGTGCGCCGCCGAGGAAGCACGGTCCACCGCGCTGCGCGCCGGGTCGGCCACCTTGTCGATGCCGCTGTGGAGTGCCGCGCCGGCGGACTCGACGCCGCGCTGGATGGGATTGCCGTTGGCGGAGGATGCTGTGGTTTTGTCCATGATGCTTCTTTCAAAAAAATTCCACACAATAGGCAGAAGGCGCAAGAGAGAACCAAGAGAGAACCGCTTGATTGATAGGCCATGCACTCGGGCCATCGCCGTGTCTTTCGACTGTAGGCAGGCGCGCGGCAACAAGTTGTGCGCCGGAAGACAGGCCGGGTGTAGGACAACAGAGTGTTACAGCAGTGCACGGCTTGTCGGCCTGCACTGACAGTGAAACAGCCGCTTGGCTTGGCGGGCCGCGCGGCCCGGTCACGCATCATCGCCCCAAGCGTCTAGAGGCGTCGCCCAACCAGAGCCAAAGGAGAAGATCATGCCCACAAGGATAGCCAGACCCGCATTGAGAACCGGCTCGGCCAATAACGGCCAGCCGCGCCACGGCCCGCCTGAAGAGGCGCCGGACGATGACGATGCGCTGGAGTTGCCGGTGGAGCCTGATGAGGGGACGCCCCTCATCCCGGACGACGAACGGGTAGTGAATGTTCCTTCTTGAGGCCGGGTCTTGGGGCCGGGTCTTGCGCCGGCTTGCGCGCCTGTGCCCTCCTCTAAGACCTGCTGGCCGGGGTCGCCCGGCATGCGACTCACTTTCTTTTGCTTCGCCAAAAGAAAGTAAGCAAAGAAAAGGCGACCCTGGTTGCTGCGTCCCTCCGCTTCGCTACGGGCAACCTGCGGTGCTCGACTACGGCGGGGTCTCGCTAAACTCGCTACGCTGCGCTTCGCTTGTATGTTTAGGGTGCTGGGGTGGAGAGTCACGCTTCGCAATCGGCCGTTAGCGCGGACCGACCGTTTGAGACTTC
>NZ_JBFUBY010000260.1:0-5869 GCF_056405515.1 Polaromonas sp. P1_G2 | reverse complement strand
AGCCAGGACCGCTTCGCTGGGCTTTGTGAGCGGCTCTTAAACAGTCTCGATTTTTGCCAGGAAGCCGGAGCGCTCCATCACGGCCAGCGGCTGGGCATTGAGCCCCGCGACCACCAGCCGGCCGCCGCGCAGCACGATGGCCTTGTGCAACTGCTCGAGCACGTCCAGCCCCGAGGTGTCCAGCGACTGCAGCGACTGCACATCCAGCCGCACGACCAGGCCCTTGGGCGCGCTTTCCACCACGCTCAAGATGGGATCGAGCTTGGCCACCGCGCCGAAGAACAGCGAGCCGTAGAGCCGGAAGCTCGCGGTGTCGGCGTCGCGCGAGACCTCGACCACCTGGAAYAGGCTGCTCATGCGCTTGACGAAGAGCACGCAGGCCAGGATCAGCCCGACCTGCAGGGCCACCGTGAGGTCGAAGACCACGGTCAGGAAAAACGTGCCCAGCATGATGAGCCGGTAGTGGCTGCTGGCCTGGGGCAGGCGGGCGAACTCGCGCCATTCACCCATGTTCCAGGCCACGTAAAGCAGGATGCCGGAGAGCACGGCCAGCGGCACGTGCACGGCCAGCGGCGCGGCGGCCAGCACGATGACGACCAGCGTGAGCGCATGCACCAGGCCGGAGACCGGCGACGTGGCACCGGAACGCACATTGGTCACGGTGCGGGCAATCGTGCCGGTGGCCGGCATTCCGCCGAAAAAAGGCACGACGAAGTTGGCCACGCCCTGGGCCATCAGCTCCTGGTTGGGGTCATGGCGCGGCAGGCCCGAGACCTGGTCGGCCACGCGCGCGCAGAGCAGCGACTCCACCGCGCCCAGCATCGCGATGGTGATGGTGGGCGCCACCAGCAGGCGCACCGTTTCCCAGGAAAAATCCGGCAGCGCAAAGGAGGGCAGGGCGCGCGGGATGCCGCCGAAGCGCGTGCCTATGGTCTCCACCGGCAGTGACAGCGCGTAGCTGAAGGCCGTCAGCGTCACCAGCGCCACGATGGGGCCGGGCATGCGCGAGGCCATGCGCGTGGCGCGCTTGAGCTGCACGCCCTCGACCGCCTGCATCATGCGTATCAGCCGCATGGTGAAGCCGCCGGCGCCGCGCGACTGCGTGTCGAACAGCCGGGGCCAGATGAACAGGCCCAGCAGGCAGATGAGGCCCAGGCCCAGCGCATAAGGGTTGAAGCTGTCCAGGTGGCCGCCCAGGACCTTGATCTGCGAGAAAAAATCGGCGGGCATTTTGGGCACGACCAGGCCCAGCAAATCCCTGACCTGCGACAGCGCGATCAGCACCGCGATGCCGTTGGTGAAACCCACGACGATGCTGACCGGCACATAACGCACCAGCGTGCCCAGCTTCAGCAGGCCCAGCAGGAACAGCAGCACGCCGGCGCAGGCGGTGGCGATCAGCAGGTTGGCCAGGCCGTAGCGCTCGAGGATGCCGTAGACGATCACGATGAAGGCGCCGGCCGGCCCGCCGATTTGCACCGCTGAGCCGCCCAGTGAGGCGATCAGCGCGCCGGCGATGATGGCCGTCCAGATACCGGCCTCGGGCTTGAGGCCGGACGCGATCGCAAAGGCCATGGCCAGCGGCAAGGCCACAATACCGACGGTGACGCCGGCCCCGGCGTCTTTCAGAAAGCGCTCCCGCGTATAGCCCGCCAGCGCTGAAAACAGGCGGGGGCGGAAGGACGCGAGGTAGGCGGGCCAGTGCATGGGTCCCCGATTGTGGCGCTGCGAGTTGTCGGACGAAGCGTCCTTTGCGTGACTTTTTTCCATTGTTCGCAATGTAAAGATTCGTTACATTAAAGGCGAGAATTAGACCTAATTGATTACTTTTTAGGGGGCTTACTGACTCAAAGCTTGTCGGCTAGGTCAGGATACGCCTCGGCATGTTCGGCATGCTTTTTTCGGGGGACGTGATTGCCTGTTGTTGTTTCTTCGCTGGTACTGCCGCGCTTGCCATCCCTTGCCGCCTTCCTGGCCGCTTTGCTGCTGGCCCACGCCATGGCGCTGGCGCAGGAAGTTCCTGTTTCCCCAGCGCTAGACGCTCCCGCCGGTATCCCCGCCACAAACCCCGCAGCCGTGGTGACTGGCCCTTTCAAGGCCGGGCGCGGCGTCATGGGCGAGGGCCAGGTGCTGGTCGACAACTCGGGCACGCTGACCTTCGAGCAGGTTCGCAGCAAGTTTGATGCCGGTGAGGGCAGTCCCGTCGAGTCAGGGGCCATCATGCCCACCGGGGGCGGGGCGGCGCTGTGGTACCGGCTGGCCTTGCCGGCGGTCGGTGAGCCCACGCCACTCATGCTCACCGTTCCCCATCCCAATATGGACAGCGTGGACCTGTACCGACCCGCGCCTGGGGCATCCGGCGCCGGTGCCTGGCAACTCGAGCGTTCGGGCGACGCGGTGCCCGTCTCGGCCTGGCCGGTGCGCCATCTGACGCCGGCGTTCGAGCTCCTGCTGCAGCCCGGCGAAACCCGGCCCACCTACCTGCGCGTGGCGCACAACTATCCCATCAGCGTGCCCTGGCAACTGTCCGACCCCGACAGCTTCCACGAACAGTCCAAGGAGGCGCACCTGCTGCTCGGGGTGTACATAGGCCTGGTGCTGCTGATCGCGCTGATGAGCGCGCTACATGCCGCGTCCTGGCGCGACGGCATCCATCTTTTTTTCGCGGGCTATGTGCTGGTGGTGGCAGCGGGCCAGCTGGCGCTGACCGGGCTGGCCGGTGAATTCCTCTGGCCGGGCAGCGCCTGGTGGAACGACAGTGCGCCGGTCGCCATGACGCTGGCCACCGCCGCGTTGCTGCACCTCTTTTTACGGCAGATGGTGGTTGACCGCGACGCACCCTGGCTGTCACGCGGCCTGCTGATGATGACGCTGATAGGCGCGGGCATCCTGGCGGCTTTCCTGGTGATGGGCAACAAGTCCTCCTTCAACCTTGCCACCCCTTATTACCTGGGCAGCATGGCCGTCTACCTCAGCGTGGCCGGCTGGTATGTCTGGCGCCGGCCCCTGGTCGGCATGTGGGTGCTGGCCGCCATGGTCTGCCTGACGGTGGGTTCGGTGTTTCCCATACTGCGTACGCAGGGCCTGCTGCCGCTGGGGGTGGCCACGCAGTACGGCGCGCAGATAGGCGCGGCATTCGAGATCCTGCTGCTGGTGGTGGCCCTGTACCTGCGCAGCCGTGAAAAGCGCGACAACCAGGCCCGCGTCGGCGCGCTCACGCGCGTGGACCCCTTGACCGGGCTGGGCAACCACCGTGTGTTGCTGCTGCGGCTGGACGCCCTGCTGGTGCGCCAGCGGCGCGACCCGGGCGCCGGCGCGGTGATGCGCGTGCGGCTGGGCAACGCCATCGACATCCGCCAGGATTACGGCATGGAAGCGGCGCAAAGCGCGGTGGTGCAGGCCGGGGCCTGCGTGGCGGGGGTGGCCAGCGACGGCGATACCGTGGCGCGGCATCGAGACGGCGATTTTCTGCTGATCCTGCAGGGCCACCTCACGCGCGACGAACTCACGCAGATGGCGCAGCGCCTGATCGCCCGCGGCCTGGCCGACAGCCCCAGCCTGCCGCCCGGCACCATGATGCAGTTCAGGATCGCCGTGGCCGAGGCGCCTTTCAACCAGCCCGACGCCGAGCAGTTGCTGCACGCCATGGGCGATGTGCTGAGGGAGCTGTCTGGCCGTTCCGGCACCGGCCTGCGCTTTATCAGCGCGGCGGCAGGCTGAGGCCGGGCGGCGCGGAAAGCGCTCGCCCTGTCCGCGGCTTAGTGGATGCGCATGCCCGGCATCGCGCCCGGCAGCGGTTCCAGCACATAAATACCCGGCTGGGCTTTTTCATCGGCATGGCTGGCGGCCAGCACCATGCCTTCGCTGATGCCGAACTTCATTTTTCGCGGCGCCAGGTTGGCGACAAGCACCGTGAGCTTGCCGACCAGGTCTTCGGGTTTGTAGGCCGAGGCGATGCCGCTGAACACATTGCGCATGCGGCCCTCGCCGGCATCCAGCGTCAGGCGCAGCAGCTTGGTCGAGCCTTCGACCGCTTCGCAGTTGACGATTTTCGCGATGCGAAGGTCGACCTTGGCGAAGTCGTCAATCGTGATAGTGGGGGCCAGCGCCTCGCCGCCCGGCAGGTCCGTGGGCGCGGCTGGTGCGGCTTCGGCCTGGGCCGGTGCTTCAAACAGCGCATCGAGCTGCTTGACGTCGACGCGCTGCATCAGGTGCTTGTAGTCGCCGATCACATGGCCCTTGCCCAGCATGGCGCCGGCGTCGGCAAAACCCAGCGGGCCGACCTTCAGGAAAGCCTCAACCTGCGCGGCCAGCGCGGGCAGCACAGGCTTGAGGTAAATCGTGAGCAAGCGGAAGGCTTCGATGCAGACGGTGCAGACGTCCTGCAGRCGCGCGTCCATGCCGTCCTGCTTGGCGAGCTCCCAGGGTTTGTTTTGGTCCACATAGGCGTTGACGCGGTCCGTCAGCAGCATGGTTTCGCGCAGGGCCTTGGCGAATTCGCGGCTCTCATACAGCGGCGTGATCACGTCCTTCGCGGCGCGCAGCGCGTCCAGCAGCGCGGCGCCGTCGGCCGACACTTCGCCGAGTTGGCCCGCAAAGCGCTTGCTGATAAAACCCGCGGCGCGGCTGGCGATATTGATGTACTTGCCCACCAGGTCGCTGTTGACGCGCGCCATGAAGTCGTCGGCGTTGAAGTCGATGTCCTCGTTACGCGCATTGAGCTTGGCGGCCAGGTAGTAGCGCAGCCATTCGGGGTTCATGCCCAGGCTCAGGTACTTGAGCGGGTCCAGGCCGGTGCCGCGGCTCTTGCTCATCTTCTCGCCGTTGTTCACGGTGAGGAAACCGTGCACAAACACGTTGTCTGGCGTCTTGCGGCCGCTGAAGTGCAGCATGGCCGGCCAGAACAGGGTGTGGAAGGTGACGATGTCCTTGCCGATGAAGTGGTACTGCTCCAGGCCGGGCGTGGCCATGTAGGCGTCGTAGTTCTCGCCGCGCTTTTCGAGCAGGTTTTTGAGCGAGGCCAGGTAGCCGACCGGCGCGTCCAGCCATACATAAAAATACTTGCCCGGCGCATCGGGGATTTCAATGCCGAAGTAAGGCGCGTCTCGGCTGATGTCCCAGTCGCCCAGGCCTTCGCTCTTCGTGCCGTCGGCGTTCTCGCGCACCGAGAACCACTCCTTGACCTTGTTGGCGACCTCGGGCTGCAGCTTGCCGTCCTGCGTCCATTTTTCGAGGAATTCCACGCAGCGCGGGTCGGACAGCGTGAAGAAAAAATGCTCCGAGCTCTTGAGCACCGGCTTGGCGCCCGACAGGGCCGAATAAGGATTGATCAGGTCGGTGGGCGCGTAGACTGCGCCGCAGACCTCGCAGTTGTCGCCGTACTGGTCCTTGGAATGGCAGTTGGGGCATTCGCCCTTGATGAAGCGGTCGGGCAGGAACATGTTCTTCTCGGCGTCGAAGAACTGCTCTATGGTCTTGGTGGCGATCAGGCCGGCTTTTTTGAGGTCCAGGTAAATCTGCTGCGCGAGCTGGTGGTTTTCCGGGCCGTCGGTGGAATGCCAGTTGTCGAAGCTGATGTGGAAACCGTCCAGGTAGGGCTTGCGGCCCGCGGCGATGTCGGCCACGAACTGCTGCGGCGTCTTGCCGGCTTTTTCGGCGGCGATCATGATGGGTGCGCCGTGGGCGTCGTCGGCGCCCACGAAATTCACGGCATGGCCCTGCATGCGCTGGAAACGCACCCAGATGTCGGCCTGGATGTATTCCATGATGTGGCCGATATGGAAATTGCCGTTGGCATAGGGCAGGGCGGTGGTGACGAACAGGCGGCGCTGGGACATGGTTATCTTTGTAGGCTTAATGAGGGTAGAAC
>NZ_JBFUBY010000259.1:0-11512 GCF_056405515.1 Polaromonas sp. P1_G2 | reverse complement strand
CAGCAGCACGATCAGGTTTTTGYGGTTCAGGAAGATGCCGATGACCGACAGCGCGAACAGCATCGCGCCCAGCGAAAGAAAATGTCCCAGGGTGAGCGTCATGCCTTCTTCTCCTCGGCGGCTGCGGGGGCCGCAGCCACAACGGGTGCGGGTATTACGGATTTCATCTTGACCAGGCTCACGCGGTCGGCGCGCTTGACCCGGATCTGCTCTGAAGGGTTCTGGTACTTGGAGTCTTTGCGCGCGCGCAGGGTCAGCGCGATGGCGGCAATGATGGCCACCAGCAGAATCACCGCGGCGACCTCCAGCGGGTAGAGGTATTCGGAGTACAGCAGCTTGCCGAGCTCCTTGGTGTTGGACACCTGCGCGCCTATCTGGCCCGCGGTGGTCGCGACTTTGGGTGGCTCACGGAAGCCGCCCATCAACACATAAGACATTTCCAGCGCGATGATGGCGCCGACGGAGCCGGCCAGCGGGAAATGTTTCCAGAAGCCTTTGCGGACACTGTCGATGTTGATGTCSAGCATCATCACGACGAACAGGAAGAGCACCATCACGGCGCCCACATAGACCAGCACCAGCGTGATGGCCAGGAACTCTGCCTTGAGGAGAATCCAGACGGCAGACGCCTGGAAGAACGCCAGCACGAGGTAAAGCGCCGCATGCACCGGGTTGCGCGCGGTAATCACCTTGAATGCCGCAAACAGCAGCACCGCGGCGAAAACATAAAAAAGACCTGTTTTAGCGTCCATGTTGTTGTGGATTCTTTCTTGAGCCAGCGGCCTGGGGTTCAGCGGTACTTGGCATCAGCCGCGCGGTTGGCGGCGATTTCGGATTCATACCGGTCGCCCACGGCGAGCAGCATCTCTTTGGTGAAATACAGGTCGCCGCGCTTTTCGCCGTGGTATTCAAAGATGTGGGTCTCGACGATGGAGTCGACCGGGCAGCTTTCTTCGCAGAAACCGCAGAAGATGCATTTGGTCAGGTCGATGTCGTAACGCGAAGTGCGGCGGCTGCCGTCTTCACGCACGTCGGATTCGATGGTGATCGCCAGCGCCGGGCACACCGCTTCGCAGAGCTTGCAGGCGATGCAGYGCTCTTCGCCGTTTTCATAGCGGCGCAGCGCATGAAGGCCGCGAAAACGCGGGCTCAGCGGAGTTTTCTCTTCGGGAAACTGGACCGTGATCTTGCGGCTGAACATGTACTTGCCGGTCAGGGCCATGCCCTTGAACAGCTCGGTGAGCATGAAGCTTGACGCAAAGTCTTTGATGGAGGCTACGGCGGACATAAGTCAGATTCCTGCAGAAATAAGGCGTGCACAAAGGCTCTTCAAGCCAGCAGGGGCCGCGGGACTGGCTTTGCCAGACCGCAGGCGCAGCGGCCCCCTCGGGGGGCAGAGAGCTACACGAAGTGAGCGAACGTGGGGGCTCATAGTCACTTCCAGATGTTGTAGGGGGTCTGCATCCAGGCCCCGACGACCACCAGCCAGACCAGGGTCACGGGAATGAAAATCTTCCAGCCCAGGCGCATGATCTGGTCGTAGCGAAAACGCGGGAAGGTGGCGCGCACCCACAGGAACATGGTGACCACCACAAAGGTCTTGGCGCCGAGCCAGATCCAGCCCGGGATGAAGCTCAACGCTTCGACCGGAGGCAGCCAGCCGCCCAGGAACAGCAGCACGGCCAGGATGGCGACCAGCCACATGTTGGCGTATTCGGCGAGGAAGAACATCGCGAAGGCCATGCCCGAGTACTCGACCATGTGGCCGGCCACGATTTCGGACTCACCTTCAACGACGTCGAACGGGTGGCGATTGGTCTCGGCCAGGCCGGAGATGAAATACACGACAAAGATCGGCAGCAGCGGCAGCCAGTTCCAGGACAGGAAGGTCCAGCCGTTGCTTGCCAGCATGCCCTTGCCCTGGCTCATCACGATGTCGGTCATGTTGAGGCTGCCGGACACCATGAGCACCACCACCAGGCAAAAGCCCATGGCGATTTCATAGCTGACCATTTGCGCCGAGGCGCGCATGGCGCCGAGGAAGGCGTATTTGGAGTTGGAAGCCCAGCCCGCGATGATCACGCCGTAGACCTCCAGCGAGGTGATGGCCATCAGGAACAGCAGGCCGGCATTGATGTTGGCCAGCGCGATCTCGGGCCCGAAGGGAATCACGGCCCAGGCGGCCAGGGCCGGCATGATGGTCATGATGGGGCCGAGCACGAACAGGCCTTTGCTGGCCGCCGTGGGGATAATGATTTCCTTGGTCAGCAGCTTGAGTGCATCGGCAATCGGCTGCAGCAAGCCGAAAGGCCCGACGCGATTGGGGCCGAGGCGAATCTGGGTGAAGCCGATGGCCTTGCGTTCCCACAAGGTGAGGTAGGCCACGAGGCCCATCAGCGGCAGCAGGACACAGACGATCTTGATGAGCGTCCACAGCACAGGCCATACGGTGGCCGGCCAGATGCCGCCCATCAGACCCTGGCCGAAGGCGAAGATTCCATCAATCATGCCGCCACTCCTTCGAGCTTCGCTCCGAGGCCAGCGGCCTGGCGGGCATCCGCCGTCAGCTGCAGCGACGTAGCGCGCCTGACCAGCCCGTCGAGCTGGTAGATGCTGGCCACGGCAGGCGCCTGGGCGGGAGCCGCCGACAGGTCGATAGCGGCCTGGGTGCCGTTGCCGAGCTTGTCCACGGGAAGCTGCGCCGCATCGGCACCTGCGACCTGCTTGAGCACATCCTGCGAGGACTCGAAATCAAAACCGGGCAGGTCCAGCAGGTTGGCGAGCACACGCAGCACCTTCCAGGCCGGACGGGTATCGCCCAGCGGCTTGACGACGGCATGGAAACCTTGCACGCGGCCTTCGGCGTTCACGAAGGTGCCGGGGGTTTCGGTGAAAGGCGCGATCGGCAGCAGCACGTCGCTGAAACCCATGTTGGCCTTGAAGGGGCTCAGCGTCACGACCATTTGCGCGGCGTTGAGCGTGGATTTGGCCCTGGCGCCCGCGGCCGAGTCGAACTCGGGTTCGTTGTTGAGCAGGATCACCGCCTTGAGCTGGCCGTCCAGCATCTGGCCTGCGTTGAGTCCCTTGCCTGAAGGCAAGGCGCCGGCCAGCTGGGCGCCCACGGTGTTGGCGGCTTCCGTGAGGTAACCCACGGTGGCGCCGGTCTGCGCGGCAATCCAGTTGGCAAGCGCCAGCAGGCTGGAGGCCTTGGCGTGGTGCGCCGCGGCATTACCCAGCAGGATGGCTTTGCGTTCGCCGCCCTGCAGGGACTTGGCAATGGCCTTGGCGGCATCGGTGGCATTGCCGGCTGCGGGCGCGGTGACGCCCTTGTCGGCGGCAATCGCGGCGGCCACGTCGGCCAGGGACTGGGCCCAGGCTTCGGGCGAAGCCAGCAGCGTGTTGGCGACGGGCATGGCCCACGCGTCGGCGCTTGCCAGTTCGGCGGCGGAGTTGATGGTGCTCAGCGCCCCGCCCTTGCGAACGGCCTGGCGTATGCGCTGCGCGAACAGCGGGTGATCCTTGCGCAGGTTGGAGCCGACCACCAGCACGCGCTGCAGCTGCGACAGCGAGGCGACGGAGGTGCCCAGCCAGCGGATGGCCGAAGGCGCGGCGAACTCGGCGTTGCGCAGGCGGTAATCGATGTTCTCGCTACCGAGGCCGCGCATCAATGAGGCAGCCAGGTAAAGCTCTTCGAGCGTGCTGTGCGGGCTGGCCAGGGTGCCTATGCTGCCGGCGCCGTGGTCGGCCTTACCTTGTTGCTCTTGACCTGGACGATCAGGTTGGCGCCGGTCGAATCGTGCGGGCTGACCGACTTGCGGCGCGACAGCTCCCAGGTACGGGCGCTGTAGCGGAAAGGCTTGCTGGTCAGCGCGCCGACCGGGCAGATGTCGATCATGTTGCCGGACAGCTCGGAGTCCACCGACATGCCGACGAAGGTTTCAATCTCGGCGTGTTCGCCGCGATGCGACATGCCGAGCTCCATCACGCCGGCCACTTCCTGGCCGAAGCGCACGCAGCGCGTGCAATGGATGCAGCGGCTCATCTCCTGCATGGAAATCAGCGGGCCGACGTCCTTATGGAAGACCACGCGTTTTTCCTCTTCGTAACGCGATTCGCTGCCGCCGTAGCCGACAGCCAGGTCCTGCAACTGGCACTCGCCGCCCTGGTCGCAGATCGGGCAGTCCAGCGGGTGGTTGATCAGCAGGAATTCCATCACGCCCTTCTGGGCCTTGATGGCTTTGTCGTTCTTGGTGCGCACGATCATGCCCTGGGTGACGGGCGTGGCGCAGGCCGGCATGGGCTTCGGCGCCTTCTCCACGTCGACCAGGCACATGCGGCAGTTGGCGGCAATGCTGAGCTTCTTGTGATAGCAGAAGTGCGGAATGTAGGTGCCGGCTTTTTCAGCCGCATGCATCACCGTGCTGCCCTCCAGCACTTCCACCTTCTGGCCGTCGAGTTCTATTTCAACCATATTTTTTTCTTTCCGGAACTCAGGCTTGCGCGGCGGCCGAAGCCTGGGATGCGGGAGCTTGATAGGCTGGCGTCTTGATCATGGCTTCAAACTCATGGCGGAAATGCTTGATCATGGCGCGCACCGGCATGGCCGCGGCATCGCCGAGTGCGCAGATGGTGCGGCCCTGGATGTTGTCGGCCACCGAGTTGAGCAGGTCCATGTCGGTTTGTTTGCCGTGGCCGTTGTGGATGCGGTCCACGACGCGCCAGAGCCAGCCCGTGCCTTCGCGGCAGGGCGTGCAYTGGCCGCAGGATTCGTGCATGTAGAAGTAAGACAGGCGCTTGAGCGACTCGACCATGCAGCGGCTGTCGTCCATCACGATCACCGCGCCCGAGCCCAGCATGGAGCCGGCCTTGGCGATGGAGTCGTAGTCCATGGTGCATTCCATCATGATGGAAGCCGGCAGCACGGGCGCCGAGGAGCCGCCGGGAATCACGGCCTTGAGCGTGCGACCCTTGCGCACGCCGCCGGCGAGTTCCAGCAGCTTGGAGAACGGCGTGCCCATGGGCACTTCATAGTTGCCCGGCAGCTCGACGTCACCGGACACCGAGTAGATCTTGGTGCCGCCGTTGTTGGGCTTGCCGCATTCGAGGTAGGCCTGGCCGCCGTTGCGGATGATCCAGGGCACAGCCGCGAAGGTCTCGGTGTTGTTGATGGTGGTGGGCTTGCCGTAGAGGCCGAAGCTCGCCGGGAACGGCGGCTTGAAGCGCGGCTGGCCTTTTTTGCCCTCGARCGACTCGAGCAGCGCGGTTTCTTCGCCGCAGATGTAGGCACCGAAGCCGTGCGAGGCGTGGAGCTGGAAGCTGAAGCCGCTGCCGAAAATGTTGTTGCCCAGCAGGCCGGCGGCGCGCGCTTCTTCCAGGGCTTCTTCAAAGCGCTGGTAGGTCGCGAAGATTTCGCCGTGGATGTAGTTGTAACCCACGCTGATACCCATGGCGTAGGCGGCGATCACCATGCCCTCGATCACGCTGTGCGGGTTGTACTGCATGATGTCGCGGTCTTTGCAGGTGCCCGGCTCGCCCTCGTCCGAATTGCAGACCAGGTATTTCTGACCCGGGAACTGGCGCGGCATGAAGCTCCATTTGAKSCCGGTCGGGAARCCCGCGCCGCCGCGGCCGCGCAGGCTGCCGGCCTTGACTTCAGCAATCACCTGGTCGGGCGTCATGCCCTCGCCGCCGTCTTGCTTGAGGATCTTGCGCAGGGCCTGATAGCCGCCGCGAGCCTCGTAGTCCTTGAGGCGCCAGTTGCTGCCGTTGAGGTCGGCCAGGATTTGCGGATTGATGTGCCGGCCGTGGAAGCAGGTCTGCACGCCGGTCGCCGAAAACTGGGACAGCACGCTCTGCGCGGCTGCGCTGTTGGGGGTCAGGGGTGCGAGCGTCATGGTTGCTTTGCCTCGGCGGATTGAAGGCCTTCGATGAGCTGGTCCAGCTTCTCGTTGCTCATGAAGCTGCACATGGTGAGATCGTTGACGAGCATCACCGGAGAATCCGCGCAGGCGCCCAGGCATTCGGACTGCTGCAGCGTGAAAAGGCCGTCGGCGCTGGTCTCGCCCATGGCGATGCCGAGCTTGTGCTCCAGGTGTTTGAGCGCCTTGGCGCCGTCGCGCAGCTGGCAAGGCAGGTTGGTGCAGACGTTGAGCTTGTACTTGCCAACGGGGCGCTGGTTGTACATGTTGTAGAAGGTGGTGACCTCGTGCACGGCGATCGGCGCCATGCCGAGGTATTCGGCCACGACCTTCTCGCTTTCGGCGCTGACGTAGCCGTGCTCTTCCTGCAGGATGGTCAGGCAGGCCATGACGGCCGACTGTTTCTGGTCCGCGGGGTATTTGGCGACTTCGCGGTCGAAGCGCGCTCTGGTTTGTTCAGAAATCATGGGGACTACCGGTCAATTTCACCGAACACAATATCCATGGTGCCGATCACGGCGACGGCGTCGGCGATCATGTGGCCGCGCGACATTTCGTCCATGGCCGCGAGGTGCGGGAAACCCGGCGGGCGGATCTTCAGGCGATAGGGCTTGTTGGCGCCGTCGCTGACGATGTAGATGCCGAACTCGCCTTTGGGGTGCTCGACCGCCGCATAGGCTTCGCCTTCGGGCACATGGAAGCCTTCGGTGAAGAGCTTGAAGTGGTGGATCAGCTCTTCCATGTTGGACTTCATGGATTCGCGATCCGGCGCGGCGACCTTGTGGTTGCTGGTGATCACGGGGCCGGGGTTCACGCGCAGCCAGTCGACGCACTGCTTGATGATGCGGTTGGACTGGCGCATTTCTTCGACGCGGACCAGGTAGCGGTCGTAGCAGTCACCGGTCTTGCCAACCGGGATGTCGAAGTCCATCTTGTCGTAGACGTCGTAGGGCTGTTGCTTGCGCAGGTCCCAGGCGAAACCCGAACCGCGAAGCATGGGACCGGTGAAGCCGAGGTTGAGCGCGCGCTCGGGCGAGACGACGCCGACGCCGACGGTGCGCTGCTTCCAGATGCGGTTGTCGGTCAGCAGGGTTTCGTATTCGTCGACGTAACCGGGGAACTTGTTGGTGAAGTCCTCGATGAAGTCGAGCAGCGAGCCCTGGCGGTTTTCGTTGAGCGCGGCGATGGCCTTGGCGTTCTTGACCTTGCTGACGCGGTACTGCGGCATGCTGTCGGGCAGGTCACGGTAAACGCCGCCCGGACGGAAGTAGGCCGCGTGCATGCGCGCGCCGGAGACGGCTTCGTACATGTCGAACAGCGCCTCGCGCTCGCGGAAGCAGTAAATCAGGATGTTCATCGCACCGCAGTCGAAACCGTGCGCGCCCAGCCACAGCAGGTGGTTGAGCAGGCGCGTGATTTCGGCATACATCACGCGGATGTATTGCGCGCGCACCGGCACGTCGACGCCCAGCAGCTTCTCGATGGCCAGGCAGTAAGCCTGCTCGTTGGACATCATGGAGACGTAGTCCAGCCGGTCCATGTAAGGCAGCGACTGGATGTAGGTCTTGCTTTCGGCGAGCTTTTCGGTGGCGCGGTGCAGCAGGCCGATGTGCGGGTCGGCGCGCTGGATTACTTCACCGTCAAGCTCGAGCACCAGGCGCAGCACGCCGTGCGCCGCGGGATGCTGCGGTCCAAAGTTGAGCGTGTAGTTTTTGATTTCAGCCATGTGGGTATCTCTTGCCGGCGCCGCTTACTGCAGGCCGCCGTAGTTGTCTTCACGGATCACGCGCGGGGTGATCTCGCGCGGCTCTATGGTGACCGGCTGGTAAATCACGCGCTTCTGCTCAGGGTCGTAACGCATCTCGACGTGGCCCGAGGTCGGGAAGTCCTTGCGGAAAGGATGGCCGATGAAACCGTAATCGGTCAGGATGCGGCGCAGGTCGTTGTGGCCTTCAAAGATGATGCCGTAGAGGTCGAAGGCTTCGCGCTCGAACCAGTTGGCCGAGTTCCAGATGCCGTTGAGCGAATCCACCAYGGGGAAATCGTCGTCGGGGYAGAACACCTTGAGGCGCACGCGCTGGTTGAGGCTGACCGACAGCAGGTGCGAGACCACGCAGTAGCGCAGGCCGTCGTACTGGCCGTCACGGTATTCGGAATAGTCGACGCCGCAGAGATCGATGAGTTGCTCGAAGCGGCAGCCGGGCGCATCGCGCAGCGTGGTGGCGGCCGCGAGGTAGTCGGCGGCGGAGACCGTGAGGGTAATTTCACCCAGCGCAGTCTTCAGGCTTTTGACCTTGTCGCCAAGGACGGCACGAATCGTTTCGGCGAGTTGCTCCATGGACACGGGAGAAGAGGACATGTCTTATGCCCTCGCAATCGTGTTGGTGCGGCGGATTTTCTGCTGCAGCTGGATGATGCCGTACATCAGCGCTTCGGCCGTGGGCGGGCAGCCGGGCACGTAGACGTCCACCGGCACGATGCGGTCGCAGCCGCGCACCACGGAATAGCTGTAGTGGTAATAGCCGCCGCCGTTGGCGCAGGAGCCCATGGACAGCACCCAGCGCGGCTCGGACATCTGGTCGTAGACCTTGCGCAGGGCCGGGCCCATCTTGTTGCACAGTGTGCCAGCCACGATCATCAAGTCGGACTGGCGCGGGCTGGGACGGAACAACATGCCGAAGCGGTCGAGGTCGTAGCGCGCCGCGCCCGCATGCATCATTTCGACGGCGCAACAGGCCAGGCCGAATGTCATGGGCCAGAGCGAACCCGTCTTGGCCCAGTTCACCACCGAGTCGTAACTCGTGGTCATGAAGCCTTCGTTGAAAACACCTTCAAGTGACATACCCGTACCTTTGTGGCGAGAACCGCCTAGAGAACCCTCGGGATTCTTAGCTTCTTATTCCCAGTCCAGCGCACCCTTTTTCCACTCGTAGACGAAGCCCACGACCAGAATGCCCAGGAAAATCATGACCGACCAGAAACCGACGGGGCCGATTTCCTTGAGCGCCACGGCCCAGGGAAAGAGGAAGGCGATTTCGAGGTCAAACAAAATGAAGAGGATGGCGACCAGGTAGTAGCGCACATCGAATTTCATGCGGGCATCTTCGAAAGCCTCGAAGCCGCATTCGTAAGGGGAATTTTTTTCGCTGTCGGGGCGCACAGGGCCCAACAAACGCCCCAGGACCTGGGGCACCACGCCGACACCCACACCGACCAGAATGAACAGGAGAACAGGAAGGTATTGATCGAGGTTCATCGTGGATTCAACTTCTGAAAAGCCACCTGCGCGGTTTGTTCAGCTTGCCGTTTAAGGCGACAGCATCGCCGGAGCGCTGCTGCCGATGCTTGTTCTGGTGCGGACGGCGAGACTCGAACTCGCACACCTTTCGGCACTACCCCCTCAAGATAGCGTGTCTACCAATTTCACCACGTCCGCGGTATTTAACTGACTGGATGGCATGAGGAAACCTTGCGGTTTTGGCTTTCCAGGCAGTCATAGAGTTTACCCTGAAATACCGCCTCCCCCGACGAGAGGCGGCAGCAAAAACACGTTATTTCGTCGGGATTTGCGCGGCGCCCGATGCGGCGGGCGCGGGTGTCGCTGGAACCGCTGCGCTGCCGCTCGCCGGTGCCGTGGTTGCGGGAATTTGGGCCGCGCCGGAAGCCGCACCGGCAGGCGCCGGTGCATGCAAAAAATAGCGCCGCGAGGACACCGGTAGTGCGCGACAGGAAGTTGGCGCTGCCGCTGGCGCCGAACAGGCTGCCGGAGCCGCCGCTGCCGAACGCCGCGCCCATGTCGGCGCCCTTGCCGTGCTGCACCAGGATCAGGCCAATCATGCCGAGCGCCGACAGCATTTGCACGGCGAGGACAATGGTCAATACTACGTTCATATCTACTCCTAAATTAATAGCGTTCTGCGCTCGTTACTTGCGGGCTGCAGCAATAATGGTCAAAAAATCGGGGGCTTTGAGCGAGGCGCCGCCAATCAGGCCGCCGTCGATGTCGGGCTGGGCCAGCAGCGTTGCCGCATTGGCAGCGTTCATGCTGCCGCCGTACAGGATTTTCACACGCGCGAACTGGTCCGTGGCGGCCTTCAACTGAGCGCGCAGCACCGCGTGCACAGCCTGGGCCTCTTCGGGTGACGCGGTCTTGCCGGTGCCTATGGCCCACACGGGCTCATAGGCCACGACGATTTCGCTGATGCAATGGCCGTTGGTGTGGATCACCGCGGCCAGCTGGCGCTTGACGACTTCTTCGGTGTGGCCGGCTTCGCGCTCGGCCAGCGTCTCGCCCACGCAGACGATGGGCGTGATGCCCGATGCCAGCGCGGCTTTGGCTTTCTCGGCCACCAGCAAATCGCTTTCGCCATGGTACTGGCGGCGTTCCGAATGGCCGACGATGGCAAAGCGGCAGCCGAAATCCTTGAGCATGGCGGCGCTCACCTCACCCGTGTAAGCACCCGAGGCTTGCGCCGAGACATCCTGCGCGCCCAGTTCGATGGACGCGAGGCCGGCCTGCGCGGAGTGCATGGCCTGCACCTGCGCCAGATAGGGCGCGGGAACGCAGACCGCCACTTCGCACGCGGCAGGCGCGGCGGCCAGGCCTTGCGACAGCGCGTCCAGCAGGGCCGCGTTGGCGGCCAGGCTGCCGTTCATCTTCCAGTTTCCCGCAATGAGTTTTTTCATCTTTGGCTCACCAGGTCAAGACAATTTTGCCGATATGTGAATTCGACTCCATCAGTGCATGGGCTTTGGCCGCATCGGCCGCCGCAAACGTGCTGTGGATGACGGGCTTGATCCGGCCCGCGGAAAGCAAGGGCCAGACTTTTTCCTTCAGCGCTTTTGCAATCGCCGCCTTGAACTCGATCGAACGCGGACGCAGGGTCGAACCGGTGATGGTCAGGCGCTTGCGCAGCACCAGGCCGGCATTGAGCTCGGCCTTGACGCCGCCTTGCACCGCGATGATGACGAGGCGGCCGTCTTCGGCCAGGCACTCGACTTCACGCGCCACGTAGCTGCCGGCCACCATGTCGAGGATGACGTTGACGCCCTGCCCGTTGGTCAGCTTTTTCACCTCTTCGGCAAAGTCGCTGGCCTTGTAGTTGATGGCGTGGTCAGCCCCCAGGGCGATGCAGGCCGCGCACTTGTCGTCGCTGCCGGCCGTAACCAGCACCGTGGCGCCCATGGCCTTGGCGATCTGGATGGCGGTGACGCCGATGCCGCTCGAGCCGCCCTGGATCAGCAGGGTTTCACCCGGCTGCAGGTGGGCGCGCTCGAAGACATTGCTCCAGACCGTGAAGAAGGTCTCGGGCAGCGAAGCCGCTTCGATGTCGCTAAGGCCCTCAGGCACCGGCAGACATTGCCCCACGGGCGCGACACACAGTTCGGCATACCCCCCGCCCGCCACCAACGCGCAGACACGGTCGCCGGGCTTGAGGCCGGCAGCGGCCATGGCTTGCGCATCGCCGGAGACGATCACGCCGGCCACTTCAAGGCCCGGGATGTCGGAGGCACCCGGCGGCACAGGGTAGTTACCCATGCGCTGCAAGACGTCGGGGCGGTTCACACCGCTGGCGCTCACGCGGATCACCACC
>NZ_JBFUBY010000258.1:0-5936 GCF_056405515.1 Polaromonas sp. P1_G2 | reverse complement strand
GCCCGCGACTATGCCGGCCGGGACAGCGCCAGCCGGCCCGTGGCGGCGTCGGCCATTGCCGCCTACGAGCGGCCGGGTGCTTCCGTCGCCGCATCGCCCGACGCGAGCGACCAGGCCCCGGACCATTCAACATGAGCGTGCTGGTCGCCGACGGTGAGCGGCCGCGTGAGGGCGGAGCGGACCGCAAGGTGGTCGATGTCGCGGTGGGCGTCCTGATCCGCCCCGATGGCGACTTCCTGCTGACATCCCGTCCTCCCGGCAAGGTCTACGAAGGCTACTGGGAATTTCCGGGCGGCAAGCTGGAGCAAGGCGAAAGCGTTGAAGCTGCGCTGCGCCGCGAACTGCAGGAAGAAATCGGCGTGACCATAGGTGCGGTCCATCCCTGGAAGGTCGAGATGGTCGACTACCCGCATGCGCTGGTGCGCCTGAATTTCTGCAAGGTGTTCGAGTGGACCGGTGAGCTGCAGATGCACGAGGGCCAGTCTTATGCCTGGCAATCGCTGCCTGTCAGCGTGGAACCGGTCTTGCCGGGCACAGTGCCGGTGCTGGCCTGGTTTGCCGAAGAACGGGGCTTTGCCGGCGCGACCTGCTGATCTGCCTTGCTTCCGCGCGTTGCCTCAGCCGGCAAACACCCAGTTCTTGCTTGCGCCCAGCACCGCGTCGGGGTAAGGCGATTTGCCGCGTGAGCCGTTGTAGCGACCCAGGCCCAGGAAGAGGTCACCGCGCTCCCTGTCCAGGTAGTGGCGCAGGATCACACAGCCGAAGCGCAGGTTGGTCTGCATGTGGAACAGCTTGCCGGGGTCACCGTCCCCGATCACGCGCGTCCAGAAGGGCATGACCTGCATGTAGCCGCGCGCGCCGACGTTGCTGACCGCGAACTTGCGGAAGTTGCTTTCGACCTGGATCAGGCCCAGCACCAGCGTGGTGTCCAATCCGGCGCGCTTGCTTTCATACCAGACGGTTTGCAAAAACTCCTTGCGGATCTGCCACTCGGGTTTTTTCTTCTTGAGGCGGTCGCTCATGGCGCCCAGCCAGCGCAGGTAGGTCAGGCGGCTTTCCGTGTCCTTGAACTCGGGCACGGGAGGCGCCTGGTTGGCGATGGCCGAGCTCAGCGCGGTGCGCACCGAATCGATCAAGGGCTCTTCGATCTGCGCGCCGGCATGCGCCTGCCGCGCCAGCAGCAGCGGGCTGCAGGCAATTGGCAAGGCCAGTAGGCAGCTTCGGCGGGAGAGCCCCTGCGCCTTGGCCGGGGCGGCACCGGATGCGGACATGGTCAATGAGCGCACGGAAACCATGGAAACGTCAAAGCGCCAGCTTTCCCTTGAGGAAGTCGAAGGCGCCGGCAACGTCTATCTTGCTGGAGGCCGCGTCGCGGCGGTGCTGGTATTCGAGTTGCCCGTCTTTCAGGCCGCGGTCGCCGATGGTCACGCGGTGCGGCACGCCTATCAGTTCCCAGTCGGCGAACATGGCACCGGGCCGCTCGCCACGGTCGTCCAGGATCACGTCCACACCGGCCGCGAGCAGCTCGCCATAAAGTTTGTTGGCGGCCGCTTCGACTTCGGGGAAGCGGTCGGGGCTGATGGGGCACAGCACCACGGTAAAGGGGGCAATGGCGTCGGGCCAGATGATGCCGCGCTCGTCGTGGTTTTGCTCGATGGCCGCGGCCGGCAGACGCGTGATGCCGATGCCGTAGCAACCCATCTCCATGAATTGCGGTTTGCCGTTTTCACCCAGGAAGGTGGCGTTCATGGCCCGGCTGTATTTGGTGCCGAGGTAGAACACATGGCCGACCTCGATGCCGCGCTCTATCACCAGCGCCCCCTTGCCGTCCGGCGATGGGTCGCCCGCCACCACATTGCGAATGTCGGCCACCCGTTCGGGCTCTGGCAGGTCACGGCCCCAGTTGACGCCCGTCATGTGGAAATCGGCCTCATTGGCGCCGCACACCCAGTCGGCCATGGCGGCGACTTCGCGGTCGACCACCAGCTTGACGGGTTTCTTCAAATTCAGCGGGCCGAGGTAGCCTGGCTTGCAACCAAAGTGGTCTTCAATCTCGGGCAGGGTCGCGAAGCGGAAATCAGCCAGGCCCGGCACCTTGCCGACCTTGACTTCGTTCATGTCGTGGTCGCCGCGCAGTAGCAGCAGCCAGACCTGCGACTTCACGGTCTTGCCCGTGTCGTCCAATTCGTCGGTGGCCATCACCAGCGACTTCACTGTGGTGTTCAGCGGGATGCCCAACAGTTCGGCCACGCCGGCGCAGGTGGCCTTGCCGGGGGTGGGTGTTTTGGCCATGGCCTGCGACGCCGGCTTGCGCGCGCCCTGGGGCGGCAGTGCCTCGGCTTTTTCCATGTTGGCGGCGTAATCGCTGCCGGGGCAGTAGACGATGGCGTCTTCGCCAGTGGCGGCAATCACCTGGAATTCTTCGCTGAGGTCACCGCCTATGGCACCGCTGTCGGCGGCGACTGCGCGGTAGGTGAGGCCGAAGCGGTCGAAGATCTTGCGGTAGGCGGCCGCCATGACCTGGTAGCTGGCTTTGGCACCGGCCTGGTCGCGGTCGAAACTGTAGGCATCCTTCATGATGAACTCGCGCCCGCGCATCAAGCCGAAGCGGGGGCGGCGCTCGTCGCGGAACTTGGTCTGGATCTGGTACAGGTTCTTCGGCAGCTGCTTGTAGCTCTTGATGTCCTGGCGCATCACGTCGGTGACGACTTCTTCGCTGGTCGGCTGGACGATGAAGTCGCGGCCGTGGCGGTCCTTGATGCGCAGCAGCTCGGGGCCCATTTTTTCAAAGCGGCCGGTCTCCTGCCAGAGTTCGGCCGGCTGGATCACCGGCATGGTCATCTCCACGGCGCCGGCGCGGTTCATTTCCTCGCGCACGATGGCTTCGACCTTGCGGATCACGCGCAGGCCCATGGGCATGTAGTTGTAAACGCCGGCCCCCAGTTTCTTGATCATGCCGGCCCGCATCATGAGCTGGTGGCTGACGACTTCCGCGTCGGCAGGGGCTTCCTTGAGGGTGGAAATGAAGAACTGGGAGGCTTTCATGGGCGGTTTTCGGGGATTCCGGGTGGGAAAATTGGGGAAAAGGTGCTGCAGCCCGCCGTGCGCTTGGCGCTGGGGCCTTCGCTGTGCATAATGGACTCAGTTTAAAAAATTTGAGGTTTGATTATGCTTGACCGGGACGGCTTTAGGCCCAACGTCGGCATCATCTTGCTCAACCAGAGAAGTCAGGTATTTTGGGGCAAACGTATCCGTACCCACTCGTGGCAATTTCCGCAGGGTGGCATTGATCGGGGCGAAAATCCCGAGCAGGCCATGTACCGCGAGTTGCATGAAGAAGTGGGGCTGTTGCCGCAGCATGTGAATGTGCTGGCCCGAACCCGAGACTGGTTGCGCTATGAGGTGCCTGACCGGTTCATCCGCCGCGATGCGCGCGGACATTACAAAGGCCAGAAACAAATCTGGTTTCTCCTTCAGCTGGTCGGCCACGACTGGGACCTGAACCTGCGCGCCACCGACCATCCCGAGTTCGATGCCTGGCGCTGGAACGACTACTGGGTGCCGCTGGACGTGGTGGTCGAGTTCAAGCGCGGTGTTTATGAGATGGCGCTGACCGAGCTTTCAAGGTTTGTTCCGCGCGTGGACAACCGGGCCGAACCGCGCCCGGACCATCGCAATCGCTACCTGCGCGGTGGCCTGCACCAGCGCGACCACGCGGGCACGCCCGGTGAGGCCGGATTCCATGCCGCGGGCGAGTCTTTTCACGCCCAGATCAGGCCGGGTGCCTCTTTTGAATTGCCGCCCGGCGCCACCTTTGAACCCGATCCGCAAACCAGCCTGGGCGCGGATCCCACTATCCCAAAACCATGAAATTCACATCGGCCTTTCTGGCCTCGCTCTTCCTGGCGGTGCTTGGCGTCCCGGGCTTGGCACAAGCCCAGGCGTACGTGCTGGAAGATCCCGCCGACTGGAAGGAAATCGAGACACCGCCGCCACCGGCGTTTGACGTCAAGAAGCTGATCACGTTCGAGGTCTCGCCCAATTCCCAGCTGGTGTACGGCGTGGACCCGGCCGCCCTCAGCATTTCCCCAAAGGATGGGGTCGTGCGCTATGTCATGGTGGCGTCCAATGCCAGCGGCGCCCGCAATGTGATGTATGAAGGCATACGCTGCTCAACCGGCGAATTCAAAACCTATGCGCGCCAATCAGCGGACGGGAAATGGACGCACGTTAGCAATCCGGAGTGGCGTTCGCTGTTTGAAAACATGCCGTCCAAGCATGCCTTGCGCTTTGCCCGGGCCGGTGCCTGCGACAGCGCCGCGCCCGCGACCTCGGTCGATGTGCTGGTCAGGCGCTTGAAAAACCCGAACTACCGGATGGCCGATTAATATCGGCCGACTTGCCGATCACCCACGCAGAGCTAGCGGGTCAATACGAGGTTGGTGCGGTGGACCATTTCGGGCTCACCCGTGTAGCCCAGCAGTTTCTCGAATTCCGAGGATGCCTTGCGGCAGATCAGCCGGGCTTCGGCGCTGGAATAGTTGGCCAGGCCGCGCGCGATCTCCGTCCCCTCGGGACTTCGGATGGCGATGACGTCGCCACGCGAAAAATCGCCCTGAACAGCCGTCATGCCGATGGGCAGCAGGCTTTTTCCCTCGCCTTGCACCTTGACCACCGCACCCGCGTCCACCGTGACCGAGCCGCGCATCTGCAGGTGATCGGCCATCCATTGCTTGCGTGCCTGCATCTTCTGGGTCTGCGCCACGAGCAGTGTGCCTATGGGCTCGCCCTGCGTCAGCCGTATCAGCGCCTGCGGTTCGCGGCCCCAGGCGATCACGGTTGACGCGCCCGATCCCGCGGCGCGCTTGGCGGCCAGGATTTTGGTGATCATGCCGCCTTTGCCGATGCTGGATCCAGCGCCCCCTGCCATGGCTTCCAGCGCCGGGTCGCCGGCTTTGGCTTCGTGTACAAACTGCGCCGCCGGGTCCTTGCGCGGGTCGGCGGTGTACAAGCCTTTCTGGTCTGTGAGGATGACCAGCGCATCGGCCTCCACCAGGTTGGCGACCAGCGCACCCAGCGTGTCGTTGTCGCCGAACTTGATCTCGTCGTTGACCACCGTGTCGTTTTCGTTGATGACGGGGACGACGCCGAGCTGCAGCAGGGCCAGCAGGGTGGAGCGGGCGTTGATGTAGCGTTCGCGATCGGCCAGGTCGGCGTGTGTGAGCAGGACCTGGGCGCTGCCGATGCCGTTTTCACGCAGCTTGGTTTCGTAGACCTGGACCAGGCCCATCTGGCCTACCGCGGCGGCGGCTTGCAGCTCATGGATGGCCCTGGGGCGCGCGCTCCAGTTCAGGCGCTTCATGCCTTCGGCAATGGCGCCGCTGCTCACCATGATCACCTCGCGCCCGTCCTTGACGAGAGCCGCCAGCTGTTCGCACCACAGGCCGATGGCGGTTGCATCCAGCCCGCGGCCCTCGTTGGTGACCAGGCTGGAACCCACCTTGACCACAATGCGTCTGGCGTTGCGCAGGATGGAGGAGCCTGGTTTGTCTTGCATGTTCAGTACTTCTCAGGCTGCGTTCCCGTCAACACGGCATCGGCAGCGGTTGTTTGTGGAGTGGGGCAGATGCAGCCCTGCATCTTCCTGCGGCTGGGGTGCCGGAAACAAGAATGTCAGGACGGTTCCGGCGATTCAGGGGGCAGCGGGGCGAAGCGCGGGTCGATTTCTTCCACCGGCTGCTCGCTTTTTTGCACCTGCTTGACGTGCTGGTAGATCGTCTTGATCAGGTGCTCGCAGCCCTCGCGCGTCAGCGCTGAAATCTCGAACACCGGGCCCTTGAATTTGAAACGCTTGACGAAGTCCTTGACGATGGCCGCGCGCTTGTCGTTGTCCACCATATCGAGCTTGTTCAGAACCAGCCAGCGCGGTTTTTCAT
>NZ_JBFUBY010000257.1:0-5955 GCF_056405515.1 Polaromonas sp. P1_G2 | reverse complement strand
GGTGATAGAGGCGTTGGTGAAGCCGGACGTGGTGGCCGCCAGGGCCGCGCCCGCGACACTGATCTGGCTCCAGGGAATGGTTTCGCCGGCAGTGCCGGTCGTCAGGGGGCCGGTGGTGGTGGAGTTCAGGCTGATGTTGCCGCCGTTGCCGTAAACGCGCACCGTCACGGCGCCCAAGGTCAGGTCGCCGCCGACACCGGCAATGACGCTGGCATCGCCCACATTGGCAGCGGGCACCGTAAAGGTGGTGGCGTCAACGGTGCCGTCAGTGGCCGTATTGCCGGTGCTGGTGCCGACGCGCAGGAACAGCACCTGCGGGATGATGATCGTCACGTCCACGCGCGCAGCGGCGGTTGAACCGACGATGGCCGGAGCGGTGTAGGTGGATTCAGCGTGAGCGGGCGCCGTCAGCACGCCGGCGAGGCTCAAAAGGCTGGCAAGAAGTATCTTTTTCATCATGATTTCCCTGTTCAAGAAGTTAGAGTTGGGTGGCGGTGTAGGTGACGCGGCCGTTTTTGGCGATGGTGCCGCCATAGGTGCCGGCGGCGGGAATGTTTGCATTGAGGTAGCTATAAGTCCACTTGCCTTCGACGCGGACCAGGCGGTTGGTGGCCGTCAGGGTAGAGGCTGTGCCGGCGCCACCGGAAGCGCCGGTGTTGAAGGCGGGGTGGGTGATAGAGGCATTGGTAAAGCCGGACGTGGTGGCCGCCAGGGCCGCGCCCGCCACGCTGATCTGGCTCCAGGCAATGGTTTCGCCGGCAGTGCCGGTCGTCAGGGGGCCGGTGGTGGTGGAGTTCAGGCTGATATTGCCGCCGTTGCCGTAAACGCGCACCGTCACGGCGCCCAAGGTCAGGTCGCCCCCGACACCGGCAATGACGCTGGCGTCGCCCACATTGGCGGCGGGCACTGTGAACGTGGTCGCGTCAACGGTGGCCGTCGTCGAGGTATTGCCGGCGCTGGTGCCGACGCGCAAAAACAGGACTTGCGGAATGACAATGGTGAAGTCCAGGCGTGCCGTCGCTGTCGAGCCGGTCGTGGCGGGGGTGGTGAAGGTGGATTCGGCCGTGGCTGGCGTGGTCAGCAAGCCGGCGAGGCTCATGGCACTGAGTGCAATGACTTTTTTCACAAAACTCCTCGGTTGAAATTGAAAACGGCAAACAATGAGTGAGCGCTGATGTGAGGTTAGTGAAATTTGTTGCGAAGTTGTAAGCAATAGTCCGCCCAAAGACAATCTTTGCCTTTTTTTTATGTCGAATTAGTTGGTGCGCAAGTGTTGAGGCTGGATGCCTAGAATCGGCAGCAAGCTCCGGCACCGCCAAAACCATTCGATCCCAGATGCACCGCTACAAACACAAGCGCCTCTTCGCCGTGCTGGCCTTCCTGGGCCTGCTGTTGGCGGTGTTCCAGCTTTCGGGCCTGCGCGACAACCTCAGCCTGGCGTTTCTGCACCAGAAGTTCCTGGACAACGAGGCCAGCGGGCTGCTGATTTTTATCGCGCTGTTCGCGCTGGGCAATCTGATCCAGATCCCCGGCTGGATATTCCTGGCTGCCGCGGTGCTGGCGCTGGGCGAGGTCTGGGGCGGCGTGGCGACCTACCTCGCGGCGGTGGTTTCATGTGCCTTTACCTTCTGGCTGATACGCCTGCTGGGCGGCGACGCCTTGCGGCAGATCAAGGGGCAGTGGACGCAGCGGGTGCTCGCGCAGTTGGATGCGCGGCCGGTGGCAAGCATCGTGGTGCTGCGCATGCTGCTGCAGACGGTGCCAGCGCTGAACTATGCGCTGGCGATGTCGGGCGTGAAGTTTCGCGACTACATGCTGGGCACGCTGCTGGGCCTGCCGCTGCCGATCGCGCTGTACTGCGTGTTTTTTGACTACCTGGCGCGGATGCTCAAGGTGCCAGGGTACTGAGAGCTCATGCGATGCCGCAAGGCACTGAACTAGCGCCAGAGGCAGGACAGTTGTGGGGTCCCTTGGGTCAGGGCGGCGCAATACCCGAACAGCACCAGGCAGGCGATAAACACAAAAAAAGCGGTGCGTGAACGGTCGCCCATCTTCACCAGTCCTTCATCGCTCAGCGATTTGTACTCTCCCCAGATAAGGAAGCGCTGGGCGGCTGCGTAATGCTTGTCGCCGTCTTCGGTCCACATCTTTTTTCGGGAGCCGAGTTCCGTCCATACGGCGGGGAGCGTTTTCTCGAGGCACTTCACGAAGCGGTGTTGCAACACGCCCGAGGGAATGGCCGCGAGCACTACCAGGCCAAATGCCATGGTGGAGACAAAGTCCGGATTGCTGCACATGGCTTGTGATGGGTCAGGGTCCGGGCTTGTGGGGCGCCCGCCGGCGAATGAAGCGAAGCATCACGGCCAGCGCAAGCGCCAGAAAGATCCCCGCAAGGATGAATTTCCCCACGGCCACGGCGATCGCCGCCGTAGTGATCAATCCGAAGCCAACGGCCATCTCGAGCAGGTGTAGCCCGCTTTCAAAAAGTTTGCCTCTCCAGGTCTTGGATCAGAACATCAAGTCTCCGCATCACCCAGCAGCCGCTCATAAACCGCAAGGTCTTGCGCCGAAAAGCAGCAGAACACCACTTCCTTCAAGGAGGAGGGCTGCTGCAAGGCCTGGCGCACGCTGGCCACCGCGACCTGGGCGGCCAATTCGACCGGGTAGCCATAGATGCCGGTGCTGATGCTGGGGAAGGCCAGCGAGGTGAGGCCTTTGGCGGCCGCGATTTCCATGCAGCGCCTGTAGCAGGACGCCAGCAATTCAGGCTCGCCGTTATTGCCGCCGCGCCAGACCGGGCCCACCGTGTGGATGATGAATCTGGCGGGAAGCTTGTAGCCTTTGGTGGCCTTGGCCTCGCCGGTTTTGCAGCCGCCCAGCAGCCGGCATTCATGGACCAGCTCGGGGCCGGCGGCGCGGTGGATCGCGCCGTCGACACCGCCGCCGCCCAGCAGCGATGAATTGGCGGCATTGACGACGGCGTCAAGCTGCAATTTGGTGATGTCGGCCTGGACGGCCCTGAGGGTGGCGGTCATGGCGAAGTCTCCAAGGGAAGAAGAGGCCCGCAGCGCATGCGGACCCCGGCTCACAAGACCTTGCTCAGGAAGCGCCGGGTGCGCTCTTCCTTGGGGTTGTCGAAGATTTCGGCAGGCGAGCCTTCTTCGATCACCAGGCCTTCGTCGATGAACATCACGCGGTCGGCCACCTGGCGGGCAAAGCCCATCTCATGCGTGACGACGACCATGGTCATGCCTTCCTCGGCCAGCGCCTGCATGACGGCCAGCACCTCGCCGACCATTTCGGGGTCCAGCGCGGAGGTGGGTTCGTCGAACAGCATGATGCGCGGCTGCATGGCCAGCGCGCGGGCAATCGCCACGCGCTGCTGCTGCCCGCCGGAAAGCTGGTTGGGATAGGCGTCTATCTTGTCGAGCAGGCCGACCTTGACCAGCAGTTCGCTGGCGCGGTTGCGCGCTTCGAGCGCCGTGAGCTTGCGCACCTTGGTGGGCGCCAGCGTGATGTTTTCCAGCACGGTCTTGTGCGGGAACAGGTTGAAGCGCTGGAACACCATGCCGATCTCGGAGCGCAGTGCGTCGACGTCGGTCTTGGGTTCGTGCACCGAGACGCCGTGCACCAGCACCTCGCCGCCGCTGGCGTCTTCCAGGCCGTTGAGGCAGCGCAGAAAGGTGCTTTTGCCGGAGCCGGAAGGGCCGATGACGCAGACGACCTCGGTGGCCTTGATGGCGCAGTCGATACCGCGCAGCACCGGGGTGTGACCAAACTGCTTGGTCAGGCGCTTAACGCGAATCACCTCGTCCATAACGAGCCTCCAGTTTCTTGACAAGGTAAGCCAGGCCCAGCGTCAGCACCCAGTACATGACGGAGATCGYGAGGTAGGGTTCCCAGTAGCGTGAATAGGCGCCGGCGACAGTGCGCGCGGCGTAGGCGAGTTCGGCGAGACCAATGGCCGAGATCAGCGACGAATCCTTGAGCAGCGAGATCGCGTTGTTGCCCAGCGGCGGCAGCATGCGGCGGAAAGCCTGCGGCAGCACGACGTGGTACATGGTGCGGGGGAAGGACATTCCCAGCGAACGGGACGCCTCGACCTGGCCCTTGTCGATGGACTGGATGCCGGCGCGGAAGATCTCGGAGATGTAGGCGCCGGCATTGAGCGTGAGGGCCACGATGCCGGACAGGAAGGCGCCGTAGTTCTGCTTGATGTTGCGCGCGGTTTCACCCGAGATGACCAGGCCGTCGGCCGGGTTGATGAACAGCGGCAGCACGGCGAAGTGGATCAGCAGGATCTGCACGAACAGCGGCGTGCCGCGGAAAAAGCTCACGTAGACGGTGGACGGCCAGCGCAGGGCGTATTTGCAGATCTCGCGCGCGGGCGAGTGGCGGGACTCCGCCACGCGCGCCATGCCGACGGCCAGGCCCAGCAGGGTGCCCTGCACGATGCAGATCAGCGTGACCGTGATGGTCATCTGCAGGCCGCGCCAGAACAGCACGCTGTACTCGGCGATGATGTCGGCCCTGAACCAGCCGAACCAGAGGACTTGCTCCATAAGGGGACAACCTCAGCGGTTTATTGCGCGGGCAACGCGGGTGCGTCGGCCTGGAACCACTTCTTGTAGATGGCGGCATAGCTGCCGTCGGCCTTGACGGCGGCGAGGCCCGCGTTGAGCTTGTCCAGCAGCGCCTTGTTGCCCTGCTTCACGACGATGCCGAAGTATTCCTTGGGGAAGCTGGCGTCGGACACGGTCTTGAGCTGCTTGTGTTCCTGGGTGCGGAAGGCGATCACGCCGTTGTCGCCGATGGCGGCGTCCAGGCCGTTGTTGGCCAGCTCGGAGATCACCACGGGGGTGCTTTCAAAGCGGCGGATGTCAGGGTTGGTCTTGCCGAACTCGCGCGAGGCCATGTCGTCGCCGGTGCTGCCGGTGACCACGCCGATCTTCTTGCCGGCCAGGTCTTTCAGGCCCTTGGCCGTGCTGTTGCTGTGCACGGCGATCAGCTGGCGCGCCTCGAAGTAGGGGGTGGTGAAGTCGTAGGACTGCTTGCGCTTGTCGTTGATGGTGACGCCGGAGATGACGAGGTCGACGTCGCCGTTGTTGAGGGCCGCGAAGATGCCGGTCCAGGGCGTGTTGACGATCTTGATCTGCAGGCCGGCCTTTTGGGCGATGGCCTTGATCATGTCCACGTCGTAGCCGACGATCTCTTTGGTCGGGCTTTCATAGGCAAAAGGGCGGTAGGTGGCGCTGGAGCCGACGACCAGCTCCTTGTTCTGGGCGTGGGCGGCGCCGAAGGCGAGGGTCAGCAGGCCGGCGGTGGCGGCGATCTTGTGCAGGAGGTTCATGGTGATTGTCCGGAAAGGAGAGGTGAAAAATGCTTGCCGGCCCCGCATGGGAGGCGAAAAAGCGAAAGTAGCCAATGGTAACGCCTGCAAAAGCCGTGCCCGGCGGCCGGCGGGCAGGGTTTTCGCTGAGAGGGATGGGCGGAGGGGGAAAGAGCTCAAGGAGGGGCCCCAAAAGGGGGCCCCGGGGGCGCTCAGGCCCTGAGTTGCCGGTTGAAAAACGCCACCGTGCGCTCCCAGGCCAGTTTGGCGGCGGTGGCGTCGTAGCGCGGCGTGGTGTCGTTGTTGAAGCCGTGCTGGGTGCCGGGGTACTGGTAGGCGGTGTAATTGGCGCCGGCCGCCTTCAGGGCCGCCTCGTAGGCGGGCCAGGAGGCGTTGATGCGCTCGTCGACCGCCGCGAAATGGATCAGCAGCGGGGTTTTGACCTTGGCGGCGTCTTCCACCGGGGGCTGGTTGCCGTAGAAGGGCACGGCCGCATTGAGTTCGGGCAGCCGGGTGGTCAGCGTATGTGTCATGCCGCCGCCGTAGCAGAAGCCGACCACGCCCAGCTTGCCGCTGCAGTCGTCCCTGGCTTTGAGCCAGGTAACGGCGGCCACGAAGTCCTCCGT
>NZ_JBFUBY010000256.1:0-5969 GCF_056405515.1 Polaromonas sp. P1_G2 | reverse complement strand
GAAAACAGTAGCGCAAAGGCCGGAGCAAGACCGGCCTAAATACCTATCAGGCCAAAAACTTCATATCCCTAAGCCAAGCCGCCAAGCGTTCGGCAAAAACCTTATAACCCTCGCCATTCGCATGAATCTGGTCCGACCGCAGCTCGCTGCGCGACAGCACATATGACCAGCCGCCGCTGAAGAGGGGCGTGCCGGTTTCCTTCGCCACTTCGGCATACACCTCATGGTCGCTAAGCGAGTTAGTCGCGGCCGCAATGAAGACCGGCTTGGGCTGCGCGATCAGCACCACCTGCGCGCTGGATGCCGCCGTCTGCACCAGGCTTTTGAGCGCGGCGCGCGTGCGGTCCAGCGGCAAGCCGCGCAGGAAGTCATTGCCGCCTATCGACACCAGCACCAGTCCCGGCGTGTTGTCCTGGAGCAGCCCGGGCAGCCGCGCCAGCGCGCYCTCGGCCGTGTCGCCGTTGAGGCCCGCGTTTTTGGTGACGTAGCCCGTCAGTTGCTCCAGCTGTTGCGGGTAGCCGGTGCCCGCCGTGGCGCCGTAGCCAAAGGTCAGCGAATCGCCCAGGCACAGCAGCACGGCCTCCTTGGGCAGTGTCTTGCCCTGCGGCTTGGCTTTTTTGGAGCAGCCGGCCGCCAGCGCGAGCGCCGAGGCCATACCGGCCAGCAGCAGCCGGCGTTGAAGCAGGGGAGTCGGGGTGGTGGGCATGGACTGTTCTCGGGGTGCGGCGGTAAGCTGGATTTTGCCAGCGCTTGACCTGCATCAAGCGCGGGCGCGCTGAGGCCTTTTAAAGTCCGGGTTTTCCCACCGCGGCGCCTGCGCCGGCCTCTTCCTTTTTCTAYGCCTATCGAGCTCTATCGCGACAGCCGCCACGCCTGCCTGATGTTTACCGACCTCGTCGAAGAGGACAACCAGGCCGTGCAGGCCAACCAGTTCCTCATCGTGGATAACGGCACCGGCGCCGTGATCGACCCGGGCGGCAACCTGGCCTTCAATGAACTCTTCCTGGGCATGTCTCGCCACTTCAGCCCGCAAAAGCTTTCCTACATCATCGCCTCGCATGCCGACCCGGACATCATCGCTTCGCTGGACCGGTGGCTGACTTCCACCCCGGCGCAACTGGTGATCTCACGCGTATGGGAGCGCTTTGTGCCGCACTTCACAAAGGTCGGCAAGACCGACCGGCGCGTGATCGGTGTGGTCGATGCCGGCGGGCGCCTGCCGCTGGGCCGCAACGAGTTGTGGCTGCTGCCCGCCCATTTCCTGCATTCCGAAGGCAACTTCCATTTTTACGATCCCGTCAGCCGCATTCTTTTCACCGGCGACCTGGGTGTTTCCATGACCTCGGGCCAAGGCGCGCAGGTGCCGGTGACCGACCTGACTTCAGGCCACCTGCGTCTGATGGAAGGTTTTCACCGCCGCTACATGGTGTCCAACAAGGTGCTGCGCCTGTGGGTTCGCATGGCGCGCCAGCTCGACATCCACATGCTGGTGCCGCAGCATGGCGCACCGCTCACGGGGCCGGCCATAGGGCAGTTCTTCGATTGGGCCGAATCGCTGATGTGCGGCATAGACCTGTTCGACGACCGTCACTACCAGCTGCCCACCGCGGCCATCCCGCTGCCGGAAGCCGCCTTGCGTGTGAATACGGTTTAGCGGAAAACGGCCGCCGTTCACCCTGGCGGCGGTTCGCCCTGTCCGTGCAACTGGCGGCGCACATAGTCCACATGCTGGCGCAGCGTGTAGACCCGGTCAGAAAAGTCCAGCGCGAACTTCATGTGGCTCACGTCGTGTTCTATCTTGTCGAGCCGCGCGGTGGCCTCGGCGACCTCCCGCGCATCAAGCCGCCGCGCGCCGATGTCGCGCTCCATCTCCAGCAGCGCGCCGTAGCGGCGGTAGAGCCGGTTCTTTTCCTTGAACTCAAACAGCCTGGGCACGATGCGGAATACCGGAATCGCGATCGCCACCAGCGGCAGCAGCACCAGCAGCAGGCGCTGCAGGGCGTTGGCCGCCCAGTAGGGCAGGTAGCGTTGCAGGAAGGGCCGTCCGTCCTTATAATAACGCGCCGCCTCATCGGCCAGCGGAAATTCCGTCGCGGCCCCGTTCGGGAACTCGCCCGGCCTGTTCAGCAGCGTGGCGCCCCGGTGCACCTCGCGCGCGGCCTCCAGCAACAGATAGGCCAGGGCCGGGTGCAGGTCCTTGTGGATCACCAGGTTGGCCGTGGTGGCGAGCAGCGTGATGTCCTGGCGCGGGCGGTCCTGCGCCGGGTCGACCGAGCCGGCCTTCAGCGTCACCAGCGAGAGATAAGGCAGGCGCCGCGTCAGCCCTTCGGCGTGTTCAATTGACACCAGGTGCGCCTCATCCTGCTTGCCCAGCAGCATCTGCACCGCCGGTGTCTGCGGCGCGCCTATCAGGAAGAGCGCGTCGATCTCGCGTGCCAGCAGCGCCTTGGCCGCCGCCTGCCCGCCACCGGGCGTCAGGGTGGCGTTGGCCGGCGTGACGCCATAGGCTTGCAGCAACTCCAGCGCCACCTTGCGTGTGCCGCTGCCTTCCACGCCGATGGCGACTTTTTTGCCTACCAGCGGGCCCAAGCCCTTGCTTAAGGTTTTGGCCAGCGCCGGCGAGGTGAACATCCAGACCGGCTCGTAACCCACGACCCCCAGCGAGCGTAGCGGCGTGCTGGATTCCGGCTCCTGCGAATCAAGCTGCAGCAAGCCCAGGCCGCCCTGCACAAAACCCACCGGCATGCCCGCGTTCAGGCGCTCAAGGTTTTGCACCGCACCGCTGGAAGGCAAGAGCTCCAGCGTCACGCCGTTGGCGCTTAAATAGCTTTGGTACCTCAGCGCGAACTGGTGCGCCGCGCCGTCCACCGCCCCCGTCGTCATCTGGACCTGCCGCGGCGGCGCGGGCAGCAGCGAACGCGAGAACATCGATAACAGCACCGCGAGCCCGCCGATGATGGCGACGGCAAGCAGGAAGGTCTGCTTGCGGCTCAGGGAGGGGATGATCAGCATGGGTGCAGTCTAACCAAGGCCTCCCAAGTCGCAAAGTGCATGCAGCGGCAAGATCGGCCGCGTGTCATCGAGCCGGAAAAGCCTCAGCGCAAATTCGCCCGAACCCAGCGCACGATATCCGCCGCCCCCATCGCGCCCGCTTGGCGCGCCACCTCGCGGCCGTCCTGGAACAACGCCAGGGTCGGAATGCTGCGGATATTGAAGCGCGCGCCCAGATTAGGCACGGCCTCGGTGTCGACCTTGGCCACGCGCACTTGCGGCTCCAGCTGCGCGGCAGCCTGCTCATAGGCCGGCGCCATCTGCCGGCAGGGGCCGCACCACGGCGCCCAGAAGTCGACCAGCACCGGGATCTGGTTGCGGCTGATGTGTTTGTCAAAGGCCGCTTCATCCAGCGCGGTGGAATGCGCCACAAACAGCGCTTTCTTGCAGCTACCGCAGCTGGGCTCGCTGCCCAACTGGTCGGCGCGCACGCGGTTGGTGGTATGGCAGTGGGGGCAGACGATGTGGAGCGAGTCGGTCATTGTTTGTAACTGGGGCGCCGGGGAGGCTTTTCAAGCCGGCGCAGGGTGTACAAATACGTCCTGCGCCCCGTGAGGGCCGCGCTTGAAGATTTCCAGATTGTGAAAGGGGTCCGTTTTGAAACTGTTTTGGAGGCATAGTCGCCTGGCATCCGCTGCGGGCGTCCTGCCCGGTGCGCTGGGGATACTGCTGCTCACGGGTTGCGCCAGCGGCGTGAAGTCCTTTCCCCTGCAGGAAAAGTTCGGTTCCACCGCCACCTATTCGCGCCTCTTCGACGCCAGGCCCGAGCAGACCTGCGAGGCCGCGCGCCGCGCGCTGCTGAGCCAGGGCTACATCATCAACATCGCCAGGGCCGACCTGGTTGAGGGCCAGAAGAGCTTCCAGCCCGAGGCCGAGTCGCACCTGCAGATGGTGATACGCGTGGTGTGCGCGCCCGAAAGCGCCGACGGCAAGATCAGCCTGGGTTTTGTCACCGCGCTGCAGGACAGCTACCAGCTCAAAAAGAGCAACAACTCCGCCAGCCTGGGCGTGGGCGCCCTGGGCTCGGTGTCCCTGCCTTTCAGTTCCGGCAATGACTCCATGGTGAAAGTCGGCAGCGTCACGATTTCGTCGGACGCGTTTTACGACGGCTTTTTTGAGCTGCTCAGCCGCTACCTCGCGACGGTGGACGATTTGCCGCCGGGCGCGCAATAGGCGACTCATACTTGCCCGTTTTGTAAGGCGAAGCTACATCCTGATACGCCGGCATGCCGCGCGGTAAACACGGGGTAAAAGCGCGGCGCATTACACCCGCCCTACCTCCGCATTACACGGCGTTGACCTTGGGGTTCCACGATGAAGGCACTGAAGCACCCAGGCCCCTCCAGGCCGGCGCTTTGGAAAAGCAAGCCCCCCGGTTTGCTGCTTCACTCATTGAGCAAAGGAGCCCCCCATGAAATCGAAACTCTTGACCGCATCCCTTCTGGCCACCGCGCTGGCCGCGGGCCTGGCCGCCGCGCCGGCGATGGCGCAGCCGGGCCCTTATTCACCTGCCTATCCGCCCCAGGTGGTGTATGCGCCTGCTCCGCAAACGCCGGGCATAGACAACGCGCAGCAGGCCGTCAGCGAGCGCATACGCCAGGGCCTCCAGTCCGGCCGCATCACGCCCTCGGAAGCCCGTTTGCTGTACCGCCGCGACAACGACATCCAGAACCGTGAGGCCGCCTACAAGGCCGACGGCCGCGTCACGCCGCAGGAACGCCAGCAGCTGCGCGCCGACATGGCCCAGCTCAGTGCCGAGGTGGAGCGCGCCATCGCCAACAACCGCACCGTTGCCGTCGGCTATCCGGCCGACAGGCTGGGCGGCATCGACAGCCAGGAGTTCAACATCCGCCAGCGTATCGACGAAGGCGTGCGCAGCCACCGCCTGAGCCTGCGCGAAGCCGGCCGCTTGCAGGCCCGCGAGGAGGCCATTGAACGCCGCGAGGCCGCTTACCGTTCCGACGGCGTGGTGACGCAGCAGGAGCGCCGCGACCTGCGCGCCCAATTGAGCGCGCTGCGAGATGAGGTTGAACGCCTGATCAATCCGCGCGGTTAAGCACCAAGGCTTACCAAGCCTTAAGGCATAAAAAAACCCCGGTCAGCGCAGGGCGCCGGCCGGGGTTTTTGTTTCAAGCGAAAAGAATCAGGCTGCCTTGGCGCGGCGGAAAGCCGTGCTGCGCTTGGCCGCAGCCTTGTGCTCACCGGCAATCTTGCCCGCCAGTGCGGCGCTCTTTTGCTCGATCTGCGCGGCCAGCTTGCTCAAAGCCAGTGCGCCGGGCGCAGTGGCCTGGGCCAGGGTGTTCAGCGCGGTCACGCCGGTTTTTTCTTCAAACAGGCTGGCGTTGGCAGCGGCGCGTTCCACGCCGGCTTCAGCCACTTTCACGAGCTGGCTCACCACCTGCTCGGCGCCGCTGGTCGTCAGCAGCAGGCCCTTGGTGTAGTAGGCGCTGAAGGCAGCTTGCGCGGCCGAAGCGTTTTTCGCGGTCTCGGCCGTCAGCTCGGTGCGCGATTGTTTCAGGGCCGTGTTCCAGCGCTGTTCCAGCAGGCTGACAACGCGCTCGCCGCCGGCACGGTAGGCCTGGATGACGTTGCGGGCGGTATTGCCGTAGGACTCGATCAGGTCGGTGGCAACGGTAGAGAGGTTTTTGGCGCTCATGGGAATTCCTTTGTTAGGCTTTGACGATGGGCTTATCTTGCCGGGTTTGGCTAGTGAGGGCGACCTAACGGGTTAGAGAGGGGGGTCCAGAAGCCGGGTCTTGCGCCGGCTTTGCGCGCTCCCTCTCCTCTGTGCTCTTTGCTGAGGGCGGTTGGCCGGGGGTAGCCCGGCGGCTACTCACTTTTCTTTTGCTTCGCCAAAAGAAAAGTAAGCAAAAGAAAAGGCGACCCTGGTTGCTGCGTCCCTTCGCTGCGCTACGGGC
>NZ_JBFUBY010000255.1:0-6123 GCF_056405515.1 Polaromonas sp. P1_G2 | reverse complement strand
CCCCAAGAAAGCACCCGCCATGGAAGATTCACGCGACGCCCGTTTTGCCGCCCAGGAAGCCGCCCTCGGCTACAGCTTCGAAGGCGAGATCAAGATAGGCGGCAATTACGTGTCCACCCTGAGGCACGGCGACACCGTCTACGTCAGCGGCCGAGTGGCGCCGTTTTCACCCCATTCCCTTCGGGTTGCGATCAAAAAGGCCTTGACGGGGTCTACCCCGCCTGCGTTTTGCGCCTTGCTCAAGGCCTTTTTGACTCGCAACGCATCTTGCATAAATAGCGTTAACAGGCCCTAGGCTTCAACTCCCCGGCAGCACGCGAACCAGCTTGCCGTTGCTGCTGTCGGTCAGCACATAGAGCAGCCCGTCCGGGCCCTGGCGCACGTCGCGTATGCGCTCACCGAGTTCGGTGAGCAGCTTGCTTTCGCGCACCACCTTGCCGGCGAAAGGCGCGGAGAGTTCGATACGGTCCAGGTAGCCGAACTTGAGCGACCCAACGAACAAATTGCCCTGCCAGGCCTTGCCGTAGCGTTCGCTCGTCAAGAAGGCCATGCCCGAAGGCGCGATCGACGGCACCCAAAAATGCAGGGGTTGCTGCATGCCGGCTTTTTCGGTCAGGCCTTCGCCAATCTTGCCGCCGCCGTAGTTCTCGCCGTAGGTGATGACGGGCCAGCCGTAGTTGGCGCCGGCCTTGGAAAGGTTGATTTCATCGCCGCCTTGCAGGCCGTGTTCGTGCATCCAGAAAGTGCCGTCGGGCGCCAGCGTGGCGCCCTGGGCATTGCGGTGGCCGTAGCTCCAGATCTCCGGCAGGGCCCCGGCCTTGCCCACGAAAGGATTGTCCTGGGGGACGGTGCCGTCCTTGTTGATGCGGACGATCTTGCCGTGGTGGTTGTCCAGCGCCTGGGCGTCTTCCTTGCGCGAAAAGCGCTCGCCCAGCGTCAGGAAAAGCTTGCCGTCAACGGCGCCGCCGGCAGCCCGGCTTTCGACGATGCGGCAGCCGAAGTGCGAGCTGCTGGCCACCTTGGGTTTCTGGCTGAAGATGATCTTGAGGTTCTCGAGCCGGCTGTCGTCGGCGCTCAGGGTCGCCCGCGCCAGCGCGGTGCTGTTGCCGCGGCCCCCAGGCCCGGGCTCGGAAAAGCAGAAAAAGACCGTGCGGTTGCGGGCAAAGTCGCTGTCGGTGACCACGTCGAGCAGCCCACCCTGCCCGCCGGCGGCKATCCCGGGCAATCCGGCCGCCGGCGGCCCCAGCTTACCGTCAGCGGCGATGACCCGTAGCCGGCCCGGGCGCTCGGTCACCAGGAAACGGCCGCCGGGCAAAAAAGCCAGGCCCCAGGGGTTTTGCAGGCCGGTTGCCACGGTTTCAGTGCGCACACTCTGCGCCCGGGCAGGGAGTCCGGCCAGGAAAATTGCTATCAAAACAAGAGCTGACTTTCCATATGCCGCTTGGAAGTAAGCCATATTTCACTCCTTAAAGTTACGCGAAAGCCGGCGGCCGCAAGATTGGGCCCGAGGCAGGCAACAGGTAGCCCGGCAATGCGTCCTTTTCATATGCAAACATAGCACCTGAATCGTAAAAAGGGGTTTTCCCGTAGATAAACTCGTTACAAATCAAGGGTTTGTAAAGCTTATCAAGAAGCCACTTGAGGTTGACGTAGGACAGATCTGTCAAGTATCCTAGGCGCCATGCGAAAAATTGCCCCTGCCCTCATCATTGCCTCTGCTGCCTTGTTGGCGGCGGGCGTGCACGCGGCACCGGGCAGCTCCGGCGATGACATGGACAAATTGCTGGCCGACAAGGGCCTGCTCACCAAGATCGACCACGTTCGCCAGAACGTCAGCAACAAGGCTTCCGAGTTGGTGGTCAACGCCATGGGTTTCCTGGGGGTTCCCTACAAGCGCGGCGGCAACACGGTGGAAACCGGCTTTGACTGCAGCGGTTTTGTGCGCRCCATTTACGAACAAAGCGTCGGCCTGCTGCTGCCGCGCCGCGCCGAACAACAGGCCGCGGCCACCCAGCGCATCGACAAGAACGACCTGCAGCCCGGCGACCTGGTGTTTTTCAACACCATGCGGCGCGCCTTCAGCCATGTCGGTATTTACGTCGGCGACGGCAAATTCATCCACTCCCCCAAGCCCGGCGCCGAAGTGCGTGTCGAAAGCATGGGCGTGAGCTACTGGCAGCGCCGCTTTGACGGCGCCCGCCGCGTCACCCCGCAAGGCAACACCGTGCCGGAAACCCAGCGCACGTCGGCACTGCCGGTTTCCCAGCCTGCGACGGCCGCAGCCTCCGAAATCCAGGCCGTGCAAAACGCCGCACCGCAACTCGCAGCCAGCCTGCAGGCACAGCAAGTGATGCAGCAGGAACAATACCGGCGCTGAGCCGGTTTTTTTGCCCTCTTTCCAGGGCTTTCCCCTTCTCTTAGTCCTTCTCGCGCTCGTTTTTCGGCGACATGTCGAGTTCCACGGCTTGGCCGTTGTCGATGGCCTCGCCGGCGCCGGACGGTGAACTGCGGACCGTGCGCACCTCGGTGTCCGCCACCAGGCTGGCAGCCTGGGCCAGCTGAAGCACGGGCTGCTCGGCCGGGGTGCCTTCCACCAGATTGCTGCCTGAAGGGATCACGCGGTTGTTTTCGGTGTTGGACGACAGCTGCTGGTTGCCCTGGGGTTTGCCGTTGACGTTGACCAGGCCGCCGCCCGAATTGGTGACCTGCCCGAAATTGCCGCTGACGCTGCCGCTGCCCGCGTTCATCGTGACCTGCGAGGACGAGCCGGAGAGCTGGGCCTCGCCCACGGCGGCCACCGTCACCACGGGCGCCACGACATTGGCGACCACCGAGTCGCCGGCCAGTGAGGCGGAGCCCGTGGCCACCACCACCACGTTCACGTCGCCCTGCGGTGCCTGCACGACCACATTGTTGCCGCTGATGTTGCCGCTGACGTTGCCGGTGCTGCTACTGACCGTCACATTGCCCTGGCTGGTGGTGGTGGCGCTGATGTCGCCCTGCGCCTGCACGACCACACTGGTGCCGCTGATGCTGCCGCTGACGTTGCCGGTGCTGCTGCTGACCTGCACATTGCCCTGGCTGGTGGTGGTGCCGCTCACGTCGCCGACGGCGGCCACCGCAACCTCGCTGGCGGTGACGTTGGCCGAGACATCGCCGCCGCTGGTGACCTGGACGGCGCCCTGGCTGATGGTGGAGCCGCTCACGTCGCCGCCGGCGTTCAGGGTGTTGGTGGCGCCGGCGTCCTGGCCGCGCAGGGTGTGGTTGCTCAGCGCGACATTGCCCAGCGCGTCGATGCCATAGCCCTTGACCCACAGTGTGCTGTCCAGGCTGAAGGCGTTGGACACCACCTCGAATTGGCCCAGCGCATTGGCCTCGGTGCCGCCCGACAGCATGTGCACATTGCCGCGGCTGGCGCCCGAACCGGCGACCAGGCTCAGCGCGCGGGCTGTGGCCCCGGCATTCTGGATGTCGCCGTTGAGGGTGATGTCGGCGCCCAGGGTGGCCAGCGTCGTGTCGCCCAGCAGGCTGACCGGCGCATTGAACACGATGCCGCCCGCGCCGTCGGCCGTCACCGTGCCGGCGATGCCGGAGCCGCCCGCGCCGGCATTGAGCGCCAGGCTGTGCACGGTGCTGTCACTGAAGTAGAAGTTGTAGGGGTTGTTCACCACCACGTTCTCGCCGTAGGCGCCGGCGCCCACGCGGATGTTGGCGCCGTTGCCAGCGTTGCCCATCGCCGTGCCGATGGACAGGGCCTGGGTGCCGCCGCCCAGCAGGCTGCCGATGCCGACGTGGAAGTCCTGCGTGGCCTGTGCGCCGTTCCAGCCCTGCACGTAGCTGGAGGCCGAGCTGCCCAGGTTGACGGCGTAGTCGTAGGCGTTCTGCTGCGAGGCCTGCAGCCAGGTGTACTGGTTGTTGTCGCTCGCCGTGCTGGCGTTGCGCACCGCGAAGTCGAAGCCGGCGATGCTGAGCGCGCCGAAGTTGCGGCTGGCCGACTCGTCCTGCATGAAGACCGGGTTGCGCTCGGTAAACGTGTTATTGCCCGCCACCGTGATGTTGTTCACCTGCTGGTTGTAGAAGCGGTTGGCCTGGTAAAGCGCCAGGCCGCCCCAGGCGTTGTTGCGCGTGGTGCTGTTGCTGACAGTCACGTTAGCGCTGTCGGTTAGCTGGATGCCGGCCCCCTGCGTGCTGCCCGCATCGTTGCCCACGGGCGCGCCGTTGGCCGTGACATGGTCTATGAGCGCGCCGTCCACGCCGTTGAGGTCCAACTCGGCCCGGCCCGCGCCGCGGGTAGTGACGTTGCGGATCGAAAAATTGCGCAGCCGGGCCGATGCCCCGCCCACGGGCGCCACCTTGATGCCGTAGGACGATGCCACGTTGGCGCTGGGTCCGTAAAGCGTGAAGTCCCTGAGCGACACATTGTCGGCCGTCACGTTGATGCCGTAGCCGTTGACGTTATGCGCGTCGATCACGGTCGCGCCCTGGCCTGAACCGGTCAAGGTCACGCCGCGGTCGACCACCAGCGTGGAAGGCTGCACAAAGGTGCCGCCGCCCACGTTGACCGTGCCGCCGGCGACCACGGCATTCACGCCGCGCTGGATGCTTCCGCTGGCCTGCGTGACGTAGACATTGCCGTCCGTCCAGGTCACCAGGCCGCGCCCGGTGGTGTCCAGCGCATGGGTCACGCGGTCTTCAATGGCGAAACCGTCTGCCGCGCCCACAAAGACGGCGCCTCGGGCGTCGACCGAGGTGTTGTCGACGACGATGTCCTGACCGTTGTTCTTGAACTGCGTCCCGGTGATGGTGACGCTGGTCTGTCCACCGTTTCCGTTTCCGTTTCCGTTTCCATTTCCATTTCCATTGCCGTTGTTGCCGTTACCGTTTCCATTGCCATTACCGTTGTTRTTGCCACGGCTCAGCGTTTCAAAGCGTATGCCGGCATGGCTGGAGTCTTCGATGCTGCCGCCCGAGATATTCACGCTTTGCAGGGTGGCCGGCGCTGCGCTATAGCTGCTGTCACCGGGGATACCGCGGGTCTTGATGACCACCGCCGCGGCTGTCGGGTCGTTCGAGCTATAGCCCGAGTTCTTGACCACCACATTGTCGAAATTGATCGAATTGAAAGCGTCGTACTTGAGGTTGATGTCTATGCCCGCGCCGAACTGGCGGTGCAGCGACGAGGTGGGGGGCGCGCCGTAATTTCCGGCGTTGCTGACAGTGACGTTCCTGAGCGTCAGGTCGTTCGCGGTTTCAAAGTAAAAGCCCTTGAAGCTCGGCCCGTCCACCGTGACGTTCTCGAACAGAGCGTTGCTGAAAGAGCCCGTAGCGACCGGGTGGCCACCCACCATCTGGTAGTTGTTGTAGGTCTGCACACCGATCTGTCCGCCGGTGATGCTGCTGTTCAACATGCGGAAGTTATCGGCCCGGGTCGTCGTGCCGTTGCGCATACCGGAGGTGTTGTTGTTGAAGGCGACCCGATTGACCGTCACGTTGCTGGAAGTTCCGTCTATGCGCAGGCCGTTGCCGTAGTTGGCGATCGACAGGTCGGAGACCGTGACGTTGGAGGCGTTGTTGATGGTCACCCCGTCACCGACGCCCGCCGAGGCGGCCTGCAGCACCGTCTGCCCCGCGCCTGCGCCATCCAGCGTCAGCGCTTTGGTGATGCTGACGCCGCCGGTGTAGGTGCCGGCTGCGACATTGACCGTGCCGCCCATGACCACGGCGTCCACGCCGCCCTGGACGCTGCCCAGCGGCGTGAGCGCGCTGCCTTGCGCGCCGCCGGAACCCGTGGTGGCCACGTTCACGTGTGTGCGGTTGGACGAGGTGTAGCCCTGGTCCTGCACCGACCAGCCGCCGTTGGCGGCGCTCAGGGCCAGCAATGCCTGCTGCCAGGCCAGGGTCGGGCTCGCGGCCATCGGGTTGCTGCGGATCGTTGAGCCGTCCACGTAACCGTTCAGGTGCAGGTTCAGCCCCCATTCGTTGCCCGTCGGGCCCTGGCTATTGCCGGCCATCGCGATGCTGCTGCCGTCGGTGTACTGCACCGAGATGGCGCTCTTGGTGTTTTCAATGCGGTTGCCGGTGACGCTGCCGGTGTTGCGCCCGTCGATCAGGATGCCGTTGCGC
>NZ_JBFUBY010000254.1:0-5977 GCF_056405515.1 Polaromonas sp. P1_G2 | reverse complement strand
ACCGACTTGAGACTGCCGCCGCCTATGCGAACCAGTGTCTTGCTGCCGCAGCCCGAGGCCAGCACCATGCCGAAGCCGAACAGCGCGCCGCCCACCAGGGCCGAGAGCCAGATAAAACGGTTGGAGGCATACAGCGTTTTGGCGGGATCGATCACGCCGGCCGCGGCCATGGTGAAGAAACCCAGCATGGCCACGCCTATGGCCATGCCCCACATGCGCATGCGGGTCCAGTCGCCCATGTTCACGATGTCGCTGACGGCGCCCATGGTGCAAAAGTGCGTGCGCTGGGCAATCGCGCCAAAAACCATGGCCAGAATAAAACCGGCCCAGAGAACCTGGGCCGTGAGACTGTTGAGTGCGGAGATGTCCATCGCCCGATTTTAGGGGCGAATGCTCCGGGAGAATGGTCCGACACCCAGGCAGGCCGGATAGCCTGCCCGGGGCGCGGCCTACTTCAGCTTGGCCAGCCGTTCCTTGGCGACCGAAGCCGCCTCGGCCTGGGGATAGGCCTTGACCAGGTCTTCCAGCGTCTTGCGGGCCGACTTGGCGTCCTTGAGTTCCACCTGGCAGTTGGCCATCGAGAGCATCGCTTCCGGCGCACGCATGTGATCGGGCTCGGCCGTCACCAGCGAGCGGAAATTGGTCACCGCATCACGGTAATTGCGCAAGGCATACTGCGCATTGCCCAGCCAGAACAGGGACGAAGCCCGGTAACCGGTTTGCGGATAGCGCTTCAGGAAAGTCAGGAAGCCGGTCTGCGCGCCCGCGAAGTCGCCCTTGCGAAGCGTGGCCAGCGCGGTTTCGAACTCCTGCCTTTCGGCGGGCTCGGCGACAAACTCCTTGCCGTCCACGTTGACCTTGCCGGGCTCGAACTTGCGCAGACGCTCGTCGACGCCCGTGGTCAGGTCCTTCTGGGTGCGCTGCATCTCGGCCACATTACGCGTGAGATTTTCGTTCTGCCCGCGCATGGTGGCCAGCTCGTTGCGCAAGGCCTCGATCTGGTTGGACAGGTCCAGCAGGCTGCGGCGCAGCTGGGCATTGTCTTCGGTGGTCCTGCGCAGCTCCTCGGCCGTGCGGGTTTGCGCCGCGTCGACTTTCTGGCGCAAATCGAGGATCGCCCGGCGAGCCTCGTCGTCTTCAAACAGGCCCGCGTGCGCATTGAACGCGAACAGGCCGGCCGCGAGGGCCGCGGCGATCCGGAAGGTCTTCACGGTCGGTATCCGGCTTAACGGTAGTTCAGTTCAGCGCGGCGGTTCTTCGCCATGGCTTCCTCGTCGGAGCCGGGAACCGCGGGTTTTTCCTTGCCGAAGCTCACGGCCTCGACCTGCGCATCCGACACACCCAGCAGGCCCAGCGCGCGGCGAACGGCTTCGGCGCGGCGCTGGCCCAGGGCCAGGTTGTACTCGCGGCCGCCGCGCTCGTCGGTATGGCCTTCGATGTTCATCTTGCGGTTCTTGTTGGCGGTCAGGAACTTGGCATGGGCTTCGATCGCGCCCTGGAACTCGGGCTTGACCACATAGCTGTCGAAATCAAAGTAGATGATTTTGGCCACATTGGCCGGGCCCTGGAGCGACGCATCGGCTCCCTGGATCTCCACGGGCGCGACGCCCCGGCCGGTGGCGCCCGAAGGATCGCCCTGCGTGGTCTGGCCCGTGCGGTCTTCGACGGGAACGTCATTGAGCTTGACGTTGGAGCCGCAGGCGGTCAGCGTGGCCGCCAGGATCAGAGAGGAGATGATGGAAAAAACGGTGCGTTTCATGGAGTACCTCTGCAAAAAATAAAAAATGGGCCGGGTTGACGATTGAAAAAATGACCGCTGCCGATCAGCGCTGGAAAGGGCCCCAGTCGGGCTCGCGAATATCGCCGCTGGCGCCGGACAGCTTCGCCTTGATCTTGCCGTCCAGCGTGGTGGTCATCAGTGCTTCCCTGCCCTGCTGCTGGGTGGCGTAGACGATCAAGCGGCTGTTGGGCGCGAAGCTCGGGCTCTCGTCGGCCGTGGTTTCGGTGATTGGAGTGACCGTCCCGGTGGCAAGTTCCATGACGTGCAGCTTGAAGGCGCCGCCCACCCGGGAGACATAGGCCAGCCAGCGCCCGTCGGGACTGACCGCGGGGGAAATGTTGTAGCCCCCGGTAAAGGTGACGCGCTCGGCATTGCCGCCGCCCGGGCTCATGCGGTAGATCTGCGGCGCGCCGCCGCGGTCGCTCACAAAGTAGATGTAGCGCCCGTCGGGCGAGAACGCCGGTTCGGTGTCGATGCTGGAAGACTGGGTCAGCCGTTTCGGCTCGCCGCCGTTGAGGCCGATCGCATAAAGCTGGGAGCCGCCGTCGCGGCTCAGCGTCGCGACGAGCTGCTTGCCGTCCGGCGACCAGGCCGGCGCGCTGTTGGAGCCGCGGAAGTTCGCCAGCAGGCGCCGCTTGCCGCTGGCCACGTCGTGCGCGTAGATCACCGGCTTGCGCGATTCAAAGGACACATAGGCCAGTTGCGAGCCGTTGGGCGACCAGGCCGGTGAAATGATGGGCTCCGGGCTGGTCAGGGCCGACTGCGCGCCCTCGCCGTCGGAGTCGGCCACCCAGAGGTTGTACTTCTGGGCTGCCTTGGTCACATAAGCGATGCGCGTCGAGAAGATGCCCTTCTCGCCGGTCAGCTTTTCATAGACAAAATCGGAAATGCGGTGCGCCGACAGCCGCAGGTCGGCCGGGCCCACGGTGTAGCTCTGCCCGCCCAGGTCTTGCCCGCGCACGATGTCCCAGAGGCGAAGGCGGACGTCGTAGCGGCCGTCGGCCAGCAGCGTCACGCTGCCCGTGACCATGGAATCCGCGCCCTTTTGGCGCCAGGCGCCCAGGTCAGGACGGGTGTTTTCATCGGCGGTGACGCCGGTGGTGTCGACCGGGCGGAACATGCCGCTGCGTTCGAGGTCGGCCCGCACGATGGCGCCGATTTTCTGCGGCGCCTGCGCATCGCCGCGAAACGCGGCAATGGCGATGGGCAGCTGGGTCAGGCCGACGCCGGACACCTCGACGCGAAACTGCGCGAAAGCCGGCAAGACAGGGAAAGCGCTGGCCGCCAGCAGGCTGACGAGGGTACGGCGGCGTAGAAAAGGTGCAATGCTCATAGGGGAGATTGGGATCCGTGCAGGGAGGTTATTTTGACGGTGGAAGCAAGGGCAGAGGAAGGATCGAGTTCACGAAGCCCTTTTTCGGCCAGGACCACATCGGTTTTCATGCGTTCAAGCACCCTTTTTTTGTTGATGGACTCCTGGTCGCGCGGGTTCTCGCGGTGCCAGAGGTGGAAGACTTCGGTGCCCATGAAACCGTTTTTCCGGTGGACGCCCAGGTTGTGCAGCCTGAGCACGAGGTCGGCATCTTCATGCCCCCATCCCTGGAAGGTTTCGTCGAATCCATTGACATCGGCAAAGTCCGAGCGCCAGACGCCAAAGTTGCAGCTGCGTATGCCATGCCAGTGAAAGCCTTGTTTTACCCTGAATAAACGCCGCGGCCAGGAGAGCAGGTGCAATAATTTGTTGCTGTCCCCCCTGAGGCGCGCACCCAGCCAGAACCATACAGGACGGCTGGGCAGGTCGATAGCGCCATTGACTACACGTTCTGTCAGACGTTCGCTGATAAGCACCCGGCTCCCGTTCAGGAAACAGCCTTTTTCGGCCAGCCGCGTGTGCTGCCCCACAAAAGCCTTGTTGGGCACGCAGTCCCCGTCGAGGAACACCAGGTAGTCGCCCGTCGCCTGGCTGGCACCCAGGTTGCGAGCCCGCGCCGCCGTAAAGCCCACATCGGGATGCCAGATGTGGCGCGCCGGGCACCTGAAGGCGGGGCATTGGTCGAACAGCATCCGCACCTGCTCGGGCCGCGAGCCGTCGTCGGCCACCAGCACCTCATGGCCTTCATCGCACTGCGCGGCCAGCGAACGCAGCACGGCCAGCAAGGCGTCGCTGCGGTTGTAGGTCAGGACGATGAAGCTGATCTTCATGGAGCGTCCGGCGCGCCCTTGGCAGCGCGCCGCAGCAGCCAAAGCTTGAGGTAGCGGTAATAGGTGCCTTCGGCGTTCGAGATGGCCAGCACCAGGCCCATCCTGCCGTCGAGGAAACCCAGGCGCAGGACATAGGTGCGTATGAAGGCCCACAGGCCGTGCCCTATCGCCTTGCCGACCGAGGCCGACCGGCCTTTGCCCAACAGGCTTTGCGCACCGGCGGTGGAATAGCGGTTAGCCTTGTCCAGCACCGCCTCGAAGTTGCGGAAACTCTCATGCAGCAGCTGCGAGCGCAACTGGCCTATCGGCCCCTGGGCCAGGATTTTTTCGTGCACCAGGTCCTCGCTGAAGCGGGCCGAGGCGCGACGGAACAAACGGGTGACCCGGTCGGGGTACCAGCCCGAATGGCGCATGTACTGCCCGCAATAGCTCGAGAGCCGGGGAAAGCAATACACGTCGAAGGCCGGCGCCTTGAGGCAAGCCAGGATTTCCACCTGCAACTCGGGCGTCACCCGCTCGTCGGCATCGAGCGAGAGCACCCAGTCCGAAGTGGCCAGCGCCAGGGCGCGGTTCTTCTGGATGCCGAAGCCCTGCCAGTCGGGGCTGGTGCTGACCTCGGCGCCCAGGGAACGGGCGATCTCCACGGTGTCGTCGGTGCTGCCGGAATCAAGCACCACCACCTGGTCCGCGAAGCTCACGGAACGAAGGCAGGCCGCGATGTTGTGGGCCTCGTTGTGGGTGATGACGGTGACGGACAAGCTTGCCAACGGTGCCTTTTCGATGAGGTGGGAGAAGCGCCGGCGCAGGACGCCGGCACAGGATTTTGCCAGTGAAACAGGCCCTCTCCATGCGCCGACAGCATAGCAGAGCCCTCCCCGCCGCCCGGCCTCCGGACGGCAAGTGGAATCGCCGATAATGCGGCATCCATCAGGCAACCCCCACGACCATTTTGCGAATCAAGACAATCAATTTCCGGCTTGCCGTCATCTGCCTGGCGGCGGCCTCCGTGGGGTTGTCAATCGCCATCATCAGCATCGCCAAGCTGTTTCTGCTCGGTTGCGTCCTGGCTGTCCCCTTGCTCGCCAGGAACCTGCCCAAAAACGGCGCCTCCCTGACAAAAACCTGGACGCCGTGGGCTGTGCTCGCGGCGCTGCTGGCATTTGTGCTGAGCCTGGCCTGGACCGCCGCGCCGCAAGGAGAGGCATTGGGCTCACTCGCCAAATACGGCAAGCTCCTCATCATCATTGCGATGATGGGCCTGATCCGGGAGCGCCGCGAGGCAATGTATGCCCTGGGCGCGTTTGCGTTTTCGCAAGTGCTGGTGGTCGCCAGTTCATGGCTGCTTTTTGCCCACCTGCCTGTCGCCTGGGCAAGCTCCCGCACGACACTGAGCCACTACACGGTCTTTTCCGGCTATCTCGACCAGGGCATCATGAGCGCCGTCTTCGCCGCGGTATGCTGGCATTTGCGGAGCCTGGTGCCCGGCCGCTACGGCCCGCAAGCGGCCGCCGTGGTGGCTGTGGCCGCCCTGGCCAACGTGTTCTTCGTGCTGGCAGGCCGCAGCGGCCAGGTGGTCGGCGTCGCCCTGTTGTCGCTGGCCATCATGTGGCAGCTTCCCAAAAGGTACCGCATCGCCGCGGTCGCGTTGCCCTTCCTGCTGGTGCTGGCGCTGTTTGTGAGTTCACCGACGATGCGGGAAAGGCTGACCTTGCTCAAAACCGAAGTGCAAGCCTATTCGCCGCAGCGGGACACCAACACCTCATCGGGTATCCGGCTGACTTTCTGGCGAACGGCCGCCCAGCTCACCGCCCAGAAGCCGCTTGCCGGCGCGGGCATCGGCAGCTGGAGCACGGAATACAACCGGATCGAACACCAGAAAAACCCGGGGCATAAAGACATAGAGCCCAACGGCAACCCGCACCAGGAATACCTGCTGTGGGGCGTGCAGCTCGGCATTCCCGGCCTGCTGCTGATCGCCGCCTTCATGCTCTCCGT
>NZ_JBFUBY010000253.1:0-6001 GCF_056405515.1 Polaromonas sp. P1_G2 | reverse complement strand
CATAGGTAATGTCGACGCGACCGTGGGACCAGCATATACCCATGCTCTGGATAACAGCAAAACATACCAGTACAAACCGACCGAAAAAACCGACGCACGAACCAAAGGCAAACCAGACAGAGTCAGTGGGACGGGTGGCGTTGCCGACACGCTGGCGGATATTGCCCTGAAGTACTGGGTCACCGATCTCCGTCCCGATTTGCCGAACGACCTTGGGAAAGGCACTTCCTCCGACCCCCCATTCTGGCAAAACATGACCAGCTATATGGTCAGCTTTGGCGCCCCGGGCAAAATGACGGATGCGGAGGTAACCAGTGCCAAGGCCGGCACCCTTGCCTGGGCCGACCCTGTACTCAATACCGTCACGACGATCGACGACATGCGCCACGCGGCCCACAACGGCGGTGGCGATTTCCTCACGGTAACCGACGCGGCCCAATTCACAACGGACCTGGGTAATGTCATTGGCAGTATCGCCAGCCAGCAGTTTTCACAAGCCGGTGTGGCGGCATCCGCCACGGATCTGGTCGCGGGCACCAAGAAATTTATCCCTTACTATACTAGCGGCACATGGTGGGGCAACCTGCAAATGAAAGATTTGACCAGCGGCTCCGTAGTTTGGCAGGTCGTCGCCACCGACGGCAACGGCCAGCCAACAGGCGTTACCACGCTGCCCGTACCAGCATCCCGGAAGATTTTCGTCTGGACCGACGCAACCAAGCAAGGCCTCGACTTCACCTATGCCAACATCACCACGGCGGCCAACAGCCTGAAGGGCACCAATACCAACATGYAGATGAGCAATGCGGTGACCTCCGACATGATCGACTACCTGCGTGGCGTGCGGACCAAGGAAGGTGCCGGCATGAGAAAACGTCCAACGGTTCTCGGTGACCTCGTCAATTCGACACCCGCTTACATCAGGAACAACACCAATCCCCAGTTTGAGCTGCTTCCAGTATCTACCCCAGGCTTGACCACCTATGCCGCCTACATGGCCAGCAAGGCGGCCCGCACCGAAGGTGTGGTGTTTGTGGGGGCCAATGACGGCATGGTGCATGCATTTGGAGAAGGCTACGGCTCAAGCATCGGCGGCCGGGAGGTCTTTGGCTATATTCCACGGTCTGCACTTGGAAAGCTCGAAGCCCTGACCGATAGCGGCTATCCCTATGCCCACACTTACATGGTGGACGGCCCGATGATGGAGGTCGACGCCTATTTAACAACCCCCAATCTGACCGGCGGAGGCACGTCCACAGGATGGCGCAACCTGGTCGTGGGTACCGCTGGCGCTGGCGCCAAGTCGGTCTTCGCGCTGAATGCCACCGACGCTCTCAATATGAATGGCAAGGCGATCTTGTGGGAGGTCAATGCGGACCCAGCATTTCCTGTGATGCCGGGAAACTCCACGACTTCGTTCGCAGAACTGGGCAATGTCCTGACTAAAGCCCAGAGTGGCATCACGGTTAGCGGCGACTGGGTGACCATCTTCGGCAACGGCTACGACAGTAAATCCGGGAAAGCCAGCCTCTTCGTCGTTGAGACCGGCACCGGCAAACTGCTCAAGGAAATCCAGACCGACAACACGACCGGCAACGGGCTGGGAGGTGTGCGCGTGGTTTACAACGACAAACGGCAGATTATCGGCGTCTATGCGGGCGACCTGAAAGGCCGGTTGTGGAAATTCGACCTGAGCGGTGCTACCTCCTCCGCTTGGGGCGTTGGCAACGGCGGTGTTGCGCTGTTCACCGCGCTCAGCGGTGTAACACCTTTGCCCATTACAGCCGCACCGGCTGTCGTTGAGCGGACTGACCAACCTAGTTTCAAGCCCAGCTATATAGTGATCGTGGGTACCGGCAAGTTGTTTGAGGCGGGTGACACTTCCATAACAACGCCGATTCAGCAAGTCTATGGCCTGTGGGACCGGAAGCCATTCGGCTCCACGGGTACCGATTCCATTACTGACTCGCAACTCGAAGGTATTAAACAGACCGACGCTACAGGGGGTACCGATCCAAGCACCGGCGAGACAATCAATGGCGGCGGCGCTACTTCCGTCGGCGGGATCAGTTTTGTCAATCCGGCAGTCACCACCCTTGACTGGTCCACTCGTCGGGGCTGGAAGCTGGCTCAAGATACATTGACCGGTGAACGCGCCATCTCAGAGATCAACATAGTAGACGAAATAGTCAAAATCGATACGGTTGCCCCCCAAAGCAGCGCATCGAGCTGCCTGGCCTCAACAAGCAAAGGAGAGACCTACGCGATCAATCCATTCACTGCGACTTGCCGTGTGGGCGGCACGCTGGACACAAATGGCGATAAACAGATTGACGGGAAGGACGCGAACGTCTGCGTCTTCAGCACACCTGCTGATGGCGTCGACGTTGTCCTCATTATCCGGAACTCGCTGGGCGAAGACACCGGCCTCCGAAGCATTCAGACTGCAAGCGGCTCTATCACGATTCGCACCAAGGGCGCGCCCCCGCCCCAGGACTGCACCAACCCGGCCTATGCGGTAGCCCATGTTGCTGAATGCGGCAGCTGCGCCGACGCGGCTTATGCTGCGGCCCATACAAGCGAATGCACGACGGCCAACTGCAGCAGCGCCGCCTACCGGGCGGCCCACCCCGGCGAATGCCCAGGCGCTGTCCTGAACCGCTCATGGCGCCAGCTCTTCCCGCGCGCCAACTGAAATCAGGCTTGAAAATCGCTGCTTTTACCAAGAGAATCACTCATGATGTCCAAATCGAAAAAAAACGACGGCTCGGCGGGCTTTACGCTGATTGAGCTGATGGTCGTGGTGGCGATCATCGGCGTGCTGGCCGCGATCGCCATACCGTCCTACCAGAGCTATATCGCGCGCGGCAACCGCGCYGCGGCGCGAGCGGCGCTTTCGCAGGCCGCCCAGTACATGCAGCGTTTCTACGCGGCCAACGACCGCTACGACGCCGACCGCACCGGTTCCCAGACCATCTGGGCCACCCTGCCGCCTTCCTTCATGAAGGCGCCCGCCGACGGCACCCAGCTCTATGAAATTTCCAACACCGGCGGCAATTCCAGCAGCGCCACCGCGAGCACGTTCACGCTTATCATGCGTCCTTTGACCACAGCCAGCATGGCGAATGACAAATGCGGCGGATTCACCCTGACGCAGGCGGGTGTCAAAGGCGTCACGGTCGCAGGCGCGACCACCGCTTTGATCGCGGAATGCTGGCGTTAAAACCATAGGCCCGTCCCTGATGTGGCCGCAGCGGGAAACCATGCAGCAGCCCATCCAGACAGCCTCTACCCTCGAATTCATCCAGGCTGCCCTGCAGGCCGCGGCCAACGCGCCCCTCAGCGCAGCGCCCAACCCACGCATTGGCTGTGTCCTGGTCTCCGCCGCCGGGCAAACCATAGGCCTTGGCCACACGCAGCAGGCCGGCGGCCCCCACGCGGAAATCATGGCCCTGCGCGATGCCGCGGCCCGGGGCCAATCCACCGAAGGCGCCGCCGCCTATGTCACGCTGGAGCCCTGTTCCCACCACGGGCGCACAGGCCCCTGCTGCGACGCCCTGATTGCCGCGGGTATCAAAAAAGTCGTCGCCTCTATGGCGGACCCCAATCCCCGGGTTTCCGGCCAGGGCTTTGAGCGCCTGCGCGCGGCCGGCATAGCGGTCGACGTGGGCGCCGGCGCCGCGCAGGCCAAAGAACTCAACATCGGCTTTTTCAGCCGCATGGTCCGCAAGACCCCCTGGGTCCGCATGAAGATCGCCGCATCGCTGGACGGCGCCACCGCCCTGGACAACGGCCGGAGCCAATGGATCACCTCGCCCGAAGCGCGGGCCGACGGCCATGCCTGGCGCGCGCGGGCCGGCGCCGTGCTGACGGGCATAGGCACCGTGCTCCAGGACAACCCCAGGCTGGACGTCAGGCTGGTGGAAACACTTCGGCAACCCTTTCGGGTGATCGTCGACAGCCTGCTCCAGACGCCGGTGGATGCGAAAATTTTCGAGGCCGGCGGCCCGGTGTGGATTTACACCGCCGTCCAGGGCGCCCCTCAGGAGGCCGCCCTGCTCGCCAGAGGCGCCACGGTCACCTGCCTGCCCGGCGCCCGTGGCAAGGTGGATCTGGCGGCCATGCTGAAAGACCTGGCGCTGCGCGAGATCAACGAACTGCATGTCGAAGCTGGCAGCAAGCTCAACGGCTCCCTGGTCCGCGAAGGGCTGGTCGACGAGTTCCTGGTCTACCTCGCGCCCAAGCTGCTCGGCGCCGGCCTGGGCATGGCGTCCTTTGGGCCCCTGGAGCAACTTTCCGACGCGGTGCCCCTGCAATTCCAGTCCGTCGAGAGGATAGGCCCCGACCTGCGCGTGCTGGCCCGCGGCGTTGGCCGGGACCAGTTCTAGACGGTTTTTTACCTGCGCCGGGCCTGGCCTGGGCCGCATTTACAGGGCAATAGTGGCCTTTCCCCACGTCCGGGCCGGATTCCCTGCGAAAATAGCGCATGTTTACCGGAATCATTACCGGCTTGGGGCGCATCGTCGCCATCCAAAGCCTGGGCAGCTCTTCAGACCACGGCAAGCGCCTCACCATCGAGACGCCTGCGGGTTACCTTGACGACGTGGGCCTGGGCGACAGCATCGCCCTCAACGGCGCCTGCATGACGGCCACCTCGCTGGACCTCGCCCTCAACCGCTTCACCATCGACATCTCCGCCGAATCCCTGGCCAAAACCACAGGCCTCGCCGAAACCGGCCCCATCAACCTCGAAAAAGCCCTGCGCGCCCACGATCGCCTGGGCGGCCACATCGTTTCGGGCCACGTCGACGGCATAGGCCGCGTCACGCATTTCGCCGAGGTCGGCGAAAGCTGGGAACTGCGCATACTSGCCCCGCGCGAACTCGGAAAATACCTGGCCTACAAGGGCTCCATCACCGTCAACGGCGTGAGCCTGACCRTCAACCGGGTCACCGAYCTGGCGGGCGATGAGGGAGGCACGGAGCTCAGCATCAACCTGATCCCGCACACCGTGCAGAACACCGCCCTGGGCCAACTGGCCGCCGGCTCCCGCGTCAACCTCGAAATCGACCTGATCGCGCGCTACGTCGAGCGCATGCTGGGCGACACCCACAACAACATCCTAAAAAAGCCCTGAACCATGAGCACTGCCATTTCCCCCGTTGCAGACATCGTCGCCGACATGCGCGCCGGCCGCATGGTCATTCTGATCGACGAGGAAGACCGCGAAAACGAGGGCGACCTGGTGCTCGCGGCCGACCACGTCACGCCCGAGGCCATCAACTTCATGGCGCGCTTCGGCCGCGGCCTGATCTGCCTGACCCTGACCCGCGAGCGCTGCGAACTGCTGCAACTGCCGCCCATGGCGACCCGCAACGGCACCAAGCATTCCACGGCCTTCACCGTCTCAATCGAGGCCGCCGAAGGCGTGACCACCGGCATTTCCGCGGCCGACCGCGCCCGCACCGTGCAAGCCGCCGTCGCCAAAGACGCCACCGTCAGCGACCTGGTGCAGCCCGGCCACATCTTTCCGCTGCAGGCGGTGGACGGCGGCGTGCTGATGCGCGCCGGCCATACCGAAGCCGGCTGCGACCTGGCCGGCATGGCCGGCTGCTCGCCGGCCGCCGTGATCTGCGAAATCATGAAGGACGACGGCACCATGGCCCGCCTGCCCGACCTGCTGCTGTTCGCGGCCGAGCACGGCCTGAAGATAGGCACCATCGCCGACCTGATCGAGCACCGCAGCCGCAACGACTCCCTGGTCGAAAAAATCGGCTGCCGCACGCTGAAAACCGCTTTCGGCGAGTTCACCGCCCACGCCTTTCGCGACAAGCCCAGCCAGGGCTTGCACCTGGCCCTCGTCAAAGGCGAATGGTCCGCCGATGACGTTGTGGCCGCGCGTGTCCACGAGCCGCTGTCGGTGCTGGACGTGCTGGAAACCGGCCGCCCCATGCATTCCTGGAGCCTGGACCAGAGCCTCAAGCACATCGCCGACGAAGGC
>NZ_JBFUBY010000252.1:0-6025 GCF_056405515.1 Polaromonas sp. P1_G2 | reverse complement strand
GGGCAGAAGTCCAGGGGAATCAGCTGGGGCTTTTGAGCCGCAGCAGGCTTAAGCCCAGCAGGCCGAAGGCGCCGCCGCAGATGCGGTTGAACACCCGGGCCCGGCGCGGCGTGCCGAACCAGCGGTGCGTGTGGCGCGCCAGCAGCACGTAAGCCATGTGCGAGACCAGTACGCAGGCGGCGAACGCGCTGGTCAGCGCCAGGAACTGCGGCAGCACCGGGGCTTCGGGGTGGATGAACTGGGGAAATAGCGCGGTGAAAAACAGGATGCTTTTCGGGTTGGTCAGCGCCACCAGCAGGCCCTGGCGGAACAGCGCGGCATTGCTTTTTCCCGGCAGCGATTGTTCCGGCAAGGGCGCGTCGAACATCGAAGTCTTGCTGGTCCATTGGCGCCAGCCTAGGTAAACCAGGTAAACCGCGCCCACAGTTTTCAGGACCGCGAACAGCCAGGCCGAGGTGTGCAGCAAAGTGCCCAGGCCGGCCATGGCCGCGGCCGACACCGAAAACACGCCCAGCACATTGCCGGAGGAGCTCCACAGCGTTTTGCGCGGCCCCCAGGCCACGGCATTGGAAACCGCCAGCAAAATGCCCGGCCCGGGGCTGAGCGCGGTCACAAGCGAAATGGTGATGAACAAAAGCCAGGCGGAAGTGGTCATGGGTGTGGGTGAAAGGGGTGGGAATGAAGATCGAATTTACCGTGCCGGCTTTAAACCGGCTTGGCGCTGCGGTATCGGCCGCGCGCGGCCTGTGTGATTCCTGAGAGGCGGATGAACCATTTTTTGCCCGCCGCCGCCAGCCTTTCCAGCCGCGATGCACGGATGGGCTGGCATACAAGGCAGGCCGCTCCGCCATGCTGGGCGGTTACCGTGACCCAGCCATCCTGGACGAGGATGTGCGACTGTCCGGATTCCAGCGCCGTGGCGCTGCAAAACACCTGTTCGCCCAGCCAGCGCGGCGCGCCCGTCACCAGCAACGTGCCCGAGGTGCTGATCAGCGCGCTGCCGGCCTTGCTGTGGAAGAACAGGGATTCACCGGCGTCGAGTTCAAGGCGGCGGGAGGCGTAAGGGTCTTGCATGGCGGCTCCATTTAGGGCTTTGCGTGGACAAGGGGAGGACATGGCTGCAAGATTAAGGAAAGCGCCGGATTCCCGACAGATGCACACAAGGCCTTTCTGTATCGGTACAGAAGACTTTTTCTTCATCTGTTATGGTCTGATTTCGCCCCATCTGTGGCTGTGTCGCCGCAGCCCCTTCACGGATCATTCAAGCCATGGACGTGTTACCCCTGACGCAACAACCCCTCTACCTGCGGCTTTCCAGCCACTACCGGCAGGCCATCCAGTCCGGCGTGCTGATGCCCGGCGAACGCATGCCCTCCGTCAGGGCGCTGACACGGCTGCACCAGGTCAGCCTCTCCACTGCCGTTGAGGCCTGCCATACGCTGGAGGATGAAGGCCTGCTGGAGGCGCGGCCGCGGTCCGGCTACTTTGTGCTCAAGCGGCGGCGCACCGACCTGCAGCCGCCCAGCGAGCCAGAGTTGGGCCGCAAGCTGGACCCGGCCCAGTACGTCGGCATCCATGACYGCGTCTCGGACTTTGTCGCCAAGTGCGACTTCTACCCGCTGGTCACCAACCTCGCGGGGACGTACGGCTCGCCCGATATGTACCCCGCCGAGGCGCTCAAGAACGCCGCCACGCGGACCCTGCGCAAGCATCCCTTCCTGCTGGTGAGCGCGCCTGATTTTCTGCACGATTCACCGCTCAATGCGGTGCTGGCCAAACGCGCGCTGGAAGCCGGCATGCAGCTGTCGCCCGAGGACATCCTGGTGACCCACGGCTGCATAGAGGCGCTCAACATCGCCTTACGCGCGGTGGCGCAGCCCGGCGATACCGTCGCGGTGGAGTCTCCCACTTACCACGGCCTGCTGCAGATTCTCGAAAGCCTGGGCCTGCGCGCGCTGGAGATTCCCACCAGCCCGCAGCAAGGCATTTCCGTCGAGGCGCTGGACTTGGCCCTGCGCACCCACGACCGCATACGCGCCGTGGTGGTCATGCCGAATTTCCACAACCCGCTGGGCAGCGTCATGCCCGACACCGAAAAAGAAAAGCTGGTGCGGCTGTGCGAGCGCCAGCAGATCGCGCTGATTGAAGACGATACCTATGGCACGCTGGGTCCCGATGACGTTCCGCTGAAGGCCGCCAAGGCCTGGGACCGCGATGGTTCGGTGATTTACTGCGCCTCGCTGCGCAAGACGCTGGCGCCCGGCCTGCGCCTGGGCTGGGTCGCCGGCGGCCGCTGGCAGGCCCGCATCCAGATGATCAAGTACGCGCAAAGCCGCGCCAACGAAACCCTGGCCCAGTACACCGTGGCCGAGTTCATGGCCTCCAGCGCTTATGACCGCCACATGGCCAGGCTGCGCCGCATGCTCAACGCGCAGCGCGAGCAGATGGCCGAAGCCATCGCGGCTCATTTCCCGCCCGGCACACGCTTGTCGGTGCCCCGGGGCAGCATGATGCTGTGGGTGGAACTGCCGGCCGGCACCTCGGCGCAGGCCGTCTTCGACACCGCCATACGCCAGGGCATACGCGTTGCGCCGGGCTCCATGTTTTCCAACTCGAATCGCTTCGACAATTTTCTGCGCATCAGCTGCGGTGCGCCGTTTTCCGGCCAGGCCGACGAGGCGCTGCGCACGCTGGCCGCGATTGTCTCGGCCCAGGTGGCGAAAGCTTGAGAGGCTAGTGCGCCGCCGCGTGGCTGCGCTTGACGAAGAACAGGCCCGCGCCCACCGCCATCAGCATGCCGCCGAAGACGCGGTTCTGCAGCCGTACCGCGCGTGCATTCTTGAAAAAGGTTTGCAAGCGGCTGGCCGCGAAGGCATAGCCGTGCATCACCACGGTGTCCACCGCTACCGTGGTCACGGCCATCACCAGCAACTGCGGCCAGAGCGGCCGGCTGGGGCTGATGAATTGCGGCAGCACCGCCACCATGAACWGAATGCCCTTGGGGTTGGTCACGTTGGTCAGCAGCCCGGTGAAAAAGCGCCGCCTGGCCGAGAGGCCGTTCCCGTCGGCCGCCGCGGCCCCGCCATCCGGCGCAATGCCGTTTGATGAACGCCACTGCGACCAGCCGATGTAGATCAGGTAGGCCGCGCCCAGGATTTTGACGACGCTGAAAGCCAGCTCCGAGGCCACCAGCAGCGAACCCACGCCCGCACCCGCCACCAGCAGGATGACAACCAGCCCGATCTGCAAACCGGCAATCGTCGCGCGCGTGCGCCGCATGCCAAAACTCAGGCCGTGGCTCATGGCCAGCACCGCGCCCGAACCCGGGGACAAGGCAATCAGGATGGAGGCGAGGAAGTAGGCGGTCCAGGTGTCGAGGGCCATGGAGTATTTGCGACCAGGGAGGTCGGAAGAAGGGGAGGGGGAGGGGAGGGCAAAACGCCTGCCATCCTACATGGAACCGGCAAGGCCCGCGGGTATCATGCCCGGATGGCATCCAAGGCACACGGACAGGATCGACTCACGCAAACCGGCCGTGCCGCGCAGCAGTGGGTGATCGAGTGGTGGCGGCTGGTGCACCTGGGGGCGATCATCCTGGTGCTGACGCTGTCGCCCTCAAGCTACAGCCCGCAAAGCCGCGCGATTCTGGCGCGCCACATCTATATCAACACCGCGCCGATTCTTTTGTGGTTTACCGTGCTGTGCGCGCTGGTGACGGTGGTGCTGACGCGCATCGTGCTGGTGACGGCGCTCAGCTACGGGCTGTCGCAGTATGCCCTGCAGGTGGTGATTCGGGTGCTGGTGCTGGAGCTGATCCCGCTGACGGCGGCGCTGTTCGTGGCGCTACGCTGCACGATTCCCGACGGCGCCGAACTGACGGCCATGCAGGCCAGCGGCGAGCTCGACGAAATGCGGCGCAAGGGCATAGAGCCGGTGCGGCGCGAGGTGCTGCCGCGCGTGGTGGCGGGCATGTTCTCGGGCATCACGCTGGCCGCGCTCAGCTGTGTGGTGGCGCTGGTGGTGGCCTACATCGCGACCTACGGTTTCACGCTTTCGGGCCTGGCGTCTTACACCCGGCTCTTCGGCCAGGTGTTCAGCCCGGCGGTCACGCTGATCTTTGTGCTCAAGACCCTGTTTTTCTGCCTGGCCGTGTCGCTGATTCCGATGGCTTCGGCGCTGTACGGCATGTCCGAAGCCAGCGTGCGCACCAGCGCCGAGATGCGCGGGCTGGTGCGCATGTTCGCCGTGATTTTGCTGATCGAAGTGGCGTCGCTGGTCGGCAATTACTATTGACTCAACAAAAAAAGTACATCCCATGAGTTCATCCCACGACACCCCCAACCCATCACCGCCGCCGCCCGGCCGGCCGGACCCGCTGCAGCCCTCGCGCGAGACGGAGTCCTCGCCGGCGGAAATCGCCGGCCTGGAGTTCAAGGCCAGGCTGCTGCTGCTCTTCATGCTGCTGCTGGTGTGCGGTTCGGCGCTGTATGTGATGTATGCGCGCGGCGCGTTTGAATCGACCCAGCGCCTGGTGCTGATCGCCGACGATTCGGACGGCGTGGTGGTCGGCATGGACCTGACCTTCTCGGGCTTCCCGATCGGCCGGGTCAACCGCGTCGAGCTGGCGCCCGACGGCAAGGCCCGCATTTTGGTCGATGTGGCGGCCAAGGACGCCCACTGGTTGCGCACCAGCAGCGTGTTCACGCTGGTGCGCGGGCTGGTCGGCGGCACAGGCCTGCGCGCCTACACCGGGCTGCTGAACGACCCGCCGCTGCCCGCAGGCGCGGAGCGTACCGTGCTGCTGGGCGATGCCGCCGCCGAGGTCCCCAAGGTGGTCGCCGCGGCCAAGGAACTGATCGAAAACCTCAACACCCTGACCGGCGAGGGCGGCGCGGTGGGCGCCAGCCTGGCCAACGTTAAAACCCTGACAGAGCGCCTCAACGGCCCGGGCGGCGCGCTCACGGTGCTGCTGGGCAGCGAAGCCGAAGCGAAGAAGTTCGCCGCCACGCTGGATCGCACGAATTCCCTGCTTGCCAAGCTGGACGGCCTGGCCGCCAAGACCGACACCCAGGTCTTCGGCGACAAGGGCCTGATGCCGGAAACCCGCGCCACCGTGGTGCAGCTCAACACCATGCTTGGCGAGGCCCGCACCAGCCTCAAGAAGGTCGATGCGCTGCTGCAGGACGCCCAGGCCGTGACCCGCAACGCCAAGGTCGCCACCGATGACCTGGGCGCGCTGCGCGCCGACGTGGAGGCCAGCCTGCGCAAGGTGGAAGGCCTGATCAACGAGATCAGCCGCAAATGGCCTTTCGCCAAGGATGCGAGCGAGGCGGAGATGWAACTGCCATGAACACCACCGCCACAAAACTTGCCATGTTGCTGGCTGCCGCCGGGCTGCTGGCCGCCTGTTCCAGCGGCCCGCGCGCGCCGGACTGGCAGCTCGAAGCCAAAGGCTCCATGGACAGATCCGTCGCAGCCTACATGGAAGGCAACAGCCGCGTCGAGATGGCCGAGCTGGAGCGCGCGCGCGGCCAGCTCACGCGCTCGGGCCGCGCCGACCTGCTGGCCACGGCCGAACTGCTGCATTGCGCGACACGCATCGCCAGCCTGGTATTGGACGAGCCCTGCACCGGTTTTGAAAAACTGCGTACCGATGCCACCGAAGCCCAGCGGGCCTATGCCGATTACCTCAAGGGCGGGGTCCGGTCGCAGGGGATTGCCTTGCTGCCTGAATCGCAACGCGCGGCTGCGGCCGGCAATGCGGGCGCACTGGCGGGCATCACCGACCCGCTGTCGAAGCTGGTGGCGGCCGGCGTGCTGCTGCAAACCGGCAAGGCCGACCCGGCCGTGATCAGCCAGGCGATCGACACCGCCTCGGCCCAGGGCTGGCGGCGCCCGCTGCTGGCCTGGCTGGGCGTGGAGCTGCGCCGGGTGGAGCAGGGCGGCAACACCACCGAAGCCGATCGCCTGCGCCGCCGCATCGAATTGACGCAGAACATGCCGGCACCTGCGAAGCCATGAAGGG
>NZ_JBFUBY010000251.1:0-6103 GCF_056405515.1 Polaromonas sp. P1_G2 | reverse complement strand
CGCTTTACCTCGACGTGGCCCTGGCCGCCGGCACGCCTTTCACGCTGCCGCCGCTGGCCGAGCAGATGGCGCTGTATTCGGTGGACGGCGACCTGCAGGTCGACGGCGAGCCGCTGGCCATGCACACCCTGGCGACGCTCGCGCCCGGTGCGGCTGTGCAGCTCAGCGCGGGTGCGGCGACTCGTTTGGTGGTGATAGGCGGCGACGCGCTCGATGCGCACCGCTTCATGTGGTGGAACTTTGTCTCCAGCCGCAAGGAGCGTATCGTGCAGGCCGGCGAGGACTGGGAGGCGCAGGCCATGGGACAAGTGCCCGGCGAGACTGAATTCATTCCGCTGCCGGAGCGGAAATTCACGGCGGGCTGAAGCCGGGGCCCCAGGCTGCCGCGCCCGGCTTGCTTACACGCAGGTCAAGAGAATTTTCGCGAGCGCTTCGGGAGCCAGCCGGGGCACATCGTGCGCGCAGTCCAGGCGATGCGTGGCCCATTCGGGGTCCAGCCGCAGGCGTTCGTACAGCGCGATAAACGGGCTTCCTTCCCAACCGAATGCCGCGATGTAGGCTTTGCCGCTGACCTTGCGCCAGTCGCCGGTCAGGTTGATCGCCTGCAGGAAGGTGGCCATGGGATGGGGACGGCAGCGCATGTCGAGATGGGCCGCCGGCGCGCAAGCCAGACCATCGGCGGCCGCGCCGGCGATGAAGCGCTCCCGATAGCTCGGGGTGGTGAGCGACCAGACCGAGGCACCGTTGTCCGGCACATAGGCGTCGACATAAACGATGGCCTTGATGCGCGATGGCGCCCTGTCCGCCGCGCCGGTGGTGACCATTCCGCCATACGAATGACCGACAAGGATGGCAGGCGCATCGCGCCCGCGAAGCGCTTGAACTACCTCGTTGATGTGGTGCTCGAGATTGGTCCCATTCGCGGGCTCGTCATCCAGCCCCGAGAGTGTGAGCGCCTGGACTTCGTGGCCTTCTTTTGCCAGCGCCTGGCTGACGGCGTCAAATGCCCAGCCTCCGTGCCAGCCACCCGGTACCAGGACAAATCTTGCCATCGCTGGAGACCGCGTTCGCGTTCAGTGCTGACAGGCTCTAGGAGGCCCTAGCCAAGCGCCAGGTCACGCGCCAGGCGCAGGCCGCTGAACTGCCAGCGGGCATCGGGCGGGAAGAAGTTGCGGTAGCTTGCGCGCATATGGCTTTGCGGCGTGGCGCAGGAGCCGCCGCGCAGCACAAACTGATTGCACATGAATTTGCCGTTGTACTCGCCCACCAAGCCCTCCCAGGGCTTGTAGCCGGGGTAGGGGTTGTAGTTGGACTGCGTCCACTCCCACACGTCGCCGAACATCTGCGCGGGCAGACCGTGGCTGCCCTCTTGCTGCGGCAATGGGTGGAAGGCGGATGTCTCCACAAAGTTGCCTTGCGGCGCGGGCCCGGCCGGCACCTTGCGCGCGGCCAGCTCCCATTCAAATTCGGTGGGCAATCGCGCGCCGGCCCAGCGCGCAAAGGCGTCGGCTTCAAAATAGCTGAGATGGCAGGCCGGTGTATTCGGGTCTACATCGATGAGGCCTTGCAGCGTGAAGTGCTGGTAGCTGCCTTCATCGCCTTGCCAGTAGAAGGGCAGGCTGACCTTGTTCTCGGTGACCCAGTCCCAGCCCATGGAGAGCCACAGCTCGGGGCGCTGGTAGCCCTTGTCGGCGATGAAGGCCATGATTTCGCCGTTGGTCACCGGCCGGCTGGCCAGCTCGAAAGCCGCCACATAGACCTTGTGGCGCGGCGTTTCATTGTCGAAGGCGAATTCGCCGTCGCGCGCCGCGTCATAACCGTGTTCCACCAGGCCGGCCTCATGGCGTAGCCAATCCACCGGTTGCGGGTGTATGCCGGCCAGCGGCCAGCGGCTCGCGTAGGCCGGGCGTTCGGGGTTGAAGGACAGCGCGTGTTTGATGTCGGTCAGCAGCAGTTCCTGGTGCTGCTGTTCGTGGTGCAGGCCCAGGGTTACCAGTTCGGTGAGATCCCGACCTTGCGCGCCGTCGGTGCCGGCTTCCACGGCGGCGATCACCGCCAGCATGCGCTGGTTGACCTGCGCGCGGTAGGCCAGCACCTCGTCAAGCGAGGGCCGGCTGATCAGGCCGCGCTTGGGCCTGGGGTATTTATCGCCCACGCCGTTGTAATAGCTGTTGAACAGCACCCGAAAGCCCGGGTCGAAAGGCGTGAAGCCGGGCTCAAAGCGTTCGAGGACGAAGGTCTCGAAGAACCAGGTCAGGTGGGCCAGGTGCCATTTGGCGGGGCTGGCGTCCGGCATGGACTGCAGCTGGCAGTCTTCGGGGCTCAGGGGCTGGATCAGCGCCTCGGTTTGCTGGCGCACGGCGCTGAAGCGCCTGGCGAGCGAGGAGGGCAATGCATGGGCGGCCTGGTGGCGCGCGGGGGAAGCGTCTGTGGGCATGGTGGCTACCGTTAAAAAGGGGACGGCGGGCGGACGTGGGATGTGWACGATTCAAAAGCTTCGCACGGGGCTTGGGGCTCAGCTGTCAGACAAAAGCCCGAAATTTTCGGTGCTGCGGGCGGCAGGGGGCGGCTGCAAGGCTTTGGGGGACGGGTTGACCTGGGGTTTGAGTTCCGGGTCTACGGCACGGCGTTCGTCAAAAACAAAACATTCACCGTCGAAATGTGCGCGCCCGCTCTCTTCGAAGTATTTGAGGATGCCGCCGTCGAGCTGCCAGACGTTCTCCACTCCGGCTTCGCGCATCAGGATGGCGGCTTTCTCGCAGCGGATGCCGCCGGTGCAAAAACTCACCACGGTCTTGCCGGCCAGTTCTTCTTTGTGCGCCAGCAGCGCTTCGGGAAATTCGGTGAACTTGCGGATGCGCCAGTCGATGGCATGGCGGAAGGTGCCGACGTCGGCCTCGAAGTCATTGCGGGTGTCCAGCGTCACCACGGGGCGGCCCGTGTCGTCATGGCCGGTGTCCAGCCAGTGCTCGAGGGTGGCGGCGTCCACCGCCGGCGCGCGGCCCGCGGCGGGCTGCACGGCCGGGTGGTTCATGCGGATGATTTCCGGCTTGACCTTGACCAGCAGCTTGCGAAAGGGCTGGGCGCCCGACCAGCTTTCCTTGGCCTGCAGGTCGGAAAAACGCACATCCTGTTTCAACCATGCCAAAAAATCATGAATATCGCCGGCCGGGCCGGCCAGGAAGAGGTTGATGCCTTCTTCGGCCAGCAGCACCGTGCCCCTGATGGCATGGCCCCGCAGCCGGTCAGCCAGGCTGGCTTGCAGCGCCGCGGGCTGGGCCAGCGCGACGAACTTGTAGGCTGCAATGTTCAGGATTTGCATGATGCGTTTGATTGTAGGCAGGCATGCAAGCCCTTGCACCTGGCTGGGGCCCCTGAGCGGACAGCCTCGGCCCTAAAATGGCCTTCATGTTTGTCCATTTGCGCCTTCACACCGAATTTTCCGTCGTCGACGGCACCAACCGCATCGATGAAATCGTGGCCGCAGCGGCCGCCGACCGGCAACCAGCGCTGGCCATCACCGACCTGAGCAACCTGTTCGGCACCGTCAAGTTCTACAAGGAAGGGCGCGGCGCGGGCGTCAAGCCCCTGATTGGCGCCGACATCTGGGTGCAGGTGCCGGGCAAGGACGCCGCCACGCCGGCCGCGCGCCTGCTGCTGCTGGTGCAGAACCGCCAGGGCTACCTCAACCTTTCCGAAATCCTCACGCGGGCCTGGACTAAAAACGTGGTGCGCGACCAGGCGGTGGTCAAGCTCGAATGGCTGCAGGAACTCAATGAAGGACTGATCGCGCTGTCGGGCGCGCAGGGCGGCTCCGTGGGCCAGGCCCTGCTGCAGGGCGACAGCGCCCGCGCCGTGGAATGCGCGCTGTATTTCGCGGGCCTGTTCCCCCATCGTTTTTACCTGGAACTGCAGCGCGCCCAGCGGCCCGACGACGAACGCCATGTGGCGGCGGCGGTGCAGCTCGCGGCGCGGCTCAAGCTGCCGGTGGTGGCCACGCATCCGGTGCAGTTCCTGACCTACGACGACTACGAGGCGCATGAAGCGCGCGTCTGCATCTCGGAAGGCGAGATCCTGGGCAACACGCGGCGCGTGCGCAAGTTCACGCGCGAGCAGTACTTCAAGTCGGCCGAGCAGATGCAGGCGCTGTTCGCCGACGTGCCCACGGCCCTGGCCAACACGCTGGAGATTGCCAAGCGCTGCAACCTGACGCTGGAACTCGGCAAGCCCATGCTGCCCGACTACCCGACGCCTGAAGTCGACGGCGTGCGCATGCCGATTGACGCCTACTTCCGCCACGCCTCGTTTGAAGGCCTGGAAGAGCGCCTGGCCCACCTGTACCGCGATGCGGCAGTGCGCGACCAGAAGCGGCCGTCTTACGTGGAGCGCCTGGAGTTCGAGATCAACACCATCCTCAAGATGGGTTTTCCCGGCTACTTCCTGATCGTCGRCGACTTCATCAACTGGGCCAAGAACAACGGCTGCCCGGTCGGGCCTGGCCGGGGTTCGGGCGCGGGCTCGCTGGTGGCCTATTCGCTGAAGATCACCGACCTGGACCCGCTGCAGTACAACCTGCTGTTCGAGCGCTTCCTGAACCCGGAGCGGGTGTCCATGCCCGACTTCGACATCGACTTCTGCCAGAGCAACCGCGACCGCGTGATCGACTACGTGAAGGACAAATACGGTAAAGAGGCCGTGAGCCAGATCGTGACCTTCGGCACCATGGCGGCGCGCGCCGCCATCCGCGACGTGGGCCGCGTGCTGGACTTTCCCTACGGCTTTTGCGACGGCATCTCCAAGCTGATTCCCAACAAGCCGGGCCAGCACATCACGATTGAACAGGCGAAGGAGCAGGAGCCCGTCCTGGCGGAGCGCGAACGCAAGGAAGAGGACGTGCACACGCTGCTGGAGCTCGCGCAAAAGCTCGAAGGACTGACGCGCAACGTCGGCATGCACGCCGGGGGCGTGCTGATCGCGCCCAGCAAGCTGACCGATTTCTGCCCGCTGTATGCCCAGCCCGGCAGCGACTCCGCCGTGAGCCAGTTCGACAAGGACGACGTGGAGGCCATAGGCCTGGTCAAGTTCGACTTTTTGGGCCTGGCCACGCTGACCATCCTGGAGATCGCCCGGGAATTCATCATTGCGCGCCACCCGGCGCAAAAGGACTTCAAGTTCGAGGACTTGCCGCTCAACGACCGCAAGGTCTATGAGCTCTTCGGCCGGGGGCAGACCGAAGCCGTGTTCCAGTTTGAAAGTATCGRCATGCAGCGCATGCTGAAAGACGCCAAGCCGGACCGCCTGGAAGACCTGATCGCGATGAACGCCTTGTATCGCCCGGGGCCGATGGAGCTGATCCCGACCTATATCGCGCGCAAGCAGGGCAAGGAAGTTCCCGAATATCCGGACCCGCGCGTCAAGGCCATCCTCGAAGAGACCTACGGCATCATGGTCTACCAGGAGCAGGTGATGCAGACCGCGCAGATCCTGGGTGGCTACTCGCTGGGCGGCGCCGACTTGCTGCGCCGCGCCATGGGCAAGAAGAAAAAAGAGGAGATGGACGCCCAGCGCGAGATCTTCCGCAAGGGCGCGGGCGAGGGCGGCCTCAGCGAAGAGAAAGCCGACGAGGTTTTCGACCTGATGGAAAAGTTCGCGGGCTACGGCTTCAACAAGTCGCACTCCGCCGCCTATGCGCTGCTGGCCTACCACACGGCCTGGCTCAAGGTGCACTACACCGCCGAATTCTTCGCCGCCAACATGACGGTGGAAATGGACGACACCGACAAGCTCAAGATCCTGTTCGGCGACGCGCAGAAGATGGGCCTCCAGTTCGAGTCACCCGACATCAACCGCGGCGAATACCGCTTCGAGCCCATCAGCGCGACTTCGGTGCGCTACGGCCTGGGTGCCATCAAGGGAACGGGCCAGCAGGCGATTGCCGCGATCGTCGCGGCGCGCAAGGAAGGCGGCCCCTTCACCTCGATTTACGATTTTTGCGTGCGCGTGGACCGCAGCCGGCTCAACAAACGCACGGTGGAGGCCCTGATCAAGGGCGGCGCCTTCGACAACCTGCAGCTCAACCGCGCCTCGCTGCTGGCCTCGGTGG
>NZ_JBFUBY010000250.1:0-6142 GCF_056405515.1 Polaromonas sp. P1_G2 | reverse complement strand
CGATGCTGCTTAAGCGCTTAAAACACGTGCGCGATACCCGCGTACACCGACTTCGGGCTCTGGCCGACAGCTGAGAGGGCCAGGCCCGGCGAGCTGCCGCCACCGCCGCTGATGGTGTAGCCGGCAGCGGACTGGTTGCTGATCTTGGTTGCGCCGCCGTAGAGCGTGGTGCGCTTGGACAGCGCATAGTCGTAGCGCACACCGATGGCCTTGGAGTTCGAGTTGGCCGTGGTCTTGTTCTTGAGCTGGCCGTAGGTCGCGATCAGCTTGCCCGCACCCAGGGGAGCCGAGGCGCCGATCTGGTAGGCATCGAGCGCGGGCGCGGCGGCCGCGTCACCGCGGCGGCGCACAAAAATGGCGGAAGGTTTGATCACCCCGAAATCGTAGGAAACCGCCAGGTCGGTGTACTTGTCGGTGTTGCCGACGATGTAAATGGTTTTTTCCGTCAGGTAGCTGACTTGCGCGGACAGCGTGCTGCTGGCGTAGCCGGCGGCAATGTTGAGCGTGTTGCCGGTGGATTTGGGCTGGCCCACGCCGGTCGATTCACCGAAAGCGTAAAACACATTGGCCTTGAAGCCGTTCCAGGTCGGCGTGGTGTACTGGATGGAGTTGTCGCGGCGCGTGGTGGCGTCGGCGAGCGAGCCACCGTTGATGCCCACGCCGGGGCCGGCGTAGTAGTTCAAGGCGCCCGACATGGTGAAACCGGCCGGGTCAAATGCCGCCATGGTGCCGAAGTGCGGCGTGTACTGGCGGCCGATGTTGACGGCGCCGAAATCGCCGCTCAGGCCCACCGTCGCCAGGCGCTGGAACATATAGGAAGCGCCCGTCGGGACAGTGCTGGTCGGGACGGTGGCGGTGCCGGTGCTGGCGCCCGTGTCCACCAGGACACCGGCTTCCAGTATGAAGTTGGCCTTCAGGCCGCCGCCCAGGTCTTCCGAGCCGCGAAAACCGAAGCGCGAGCCCATGGCGCCGCCACTGGAGATGCGTGTCACGGTGCCATTGCCCGCGGACGCCAGCTCGAGGAAGGAATCGAGCACGCCATAGACCGTGACGGAGCTTTGGGCCTGGGCCGTGCAGCAGGCCGCCGACAGCACCGAGAGTGCGAACAATTGGGTTTTCATGATGTCTCCTGTATGTTGTTGATCTGGCGTGCTTACCGACCTGGCGCCCTCCCGGATCCCTGCGCCCCGCAACCCGCCGCAGCCGATTGCGTGGAAATCGTTAACCACGGGCCAAGCGTAACGGGATTTTGGTTATAAATAATAAGTAAATAGACTCTTGCCAAGTCGCTCGTTTATGGTTATTAAACGTAACCATATCCGGGACTTGCCGGACTCCAGGCCTTGATCGGCCGTGGCGCCGAGGGTCGGGTTGCCGATGGGACTCCCCCAGCGGTGCCACGCCGGCGCTTTTGATCACGCCTTCTCCCAGCGGCGGCAACGTTCGCGTACGATACCGGGTTGCATAAAAACAAGCTCATACGAGGACAGGGGGGAATGGATTGATGATTGCCGGGATAGACCTCGGAACCACGCACAGCCTGGCCGCCATCTGGCGCAACGGCCGTTCGGAGCTGGTTCGAAACGCTTTGGGCGACGTGCTGACGCCATCCGTAGTCAGCATCGACGACGACGGAACGATTCTTGTGGGCCAGGCGGCACGCGAGAGGCTGCAAACGCATCCTGATCGCACAGCGGCAGTGTTCAAACGAGCCATGGGCACCGCCAAGACCTTCCGGCTGGGCAAGCGCGAATTCCGTGCGGAAGAACTTTCCTCGCTGGTGCTGCGGGCGCTGAAGGCGGATCTCGAAACCACGCTGGGTGAGGCCGTGACCGAGGCTGTGGTGACGGTGCCCGCCTATTTCTCCGACGCACAACGGCAGGCAACGCGTACGGCGGGGTCGTTGGCGGGCTTTGCGCAGGTGACCCTGCTCAATGAGCCCACGGCGGCCGCGCTGGCCTACGGCATGCACCAGAAGCAGAGTGAAACGCAATTCCTGGTGTTCGACCTGGGCGGCGGCACTTTTGATGTGTCGGTGCTGGAAATGTTCGACGGCGTGATGGAGGTCCGCGCGACCGCCGGCGACAACCACCTGGGCGGCGAAGACATTGATCAGCTGCTGATGGCGCATTTCGTGCGCGAAGCCGGCTTGCCCGACGTGGAACTCAACCGCAGCGCCACGCGTGCGCAACTGGGCGCGCGCATTGAGGCCGCCAAGAAGGCACTGTCCCTTGCCGACACTGCCGCAGTGAGCCTGGCCGCCGGCGGACGGGACTACACCATGACCCTCACCGCCGAGGTGTTGGAGGCCTGCATCAAACCGCTGATGGATCGCCTGCGTGAGCCGGTCGAGCGCGCCATGCGCGACGCCCGGCTGCGGCCGGCCGAACTCGATGCCGTGGTGTTGGCCGGCGGCAGCACGCGCCTGGCCTCTATCCGGCAATGGGCGACGCGCATGTTCGGCCGCTTTCCCGAAACGGCGCTGAATCCCGACGAAGTCGTTGCCCTGGGTGCGGCGGTCCAGGCCGGGCTGAAAATGAATGATGCGGCGCTTTCCGAGCGCGTGATGACCGACGTTTGTCCCTACACGCTCGGTATCGAGAGTGCCCGCGAAATCAGCAACGGCAGGCACGCCAATGGTTTCATGGCCCCCGTGCTCGAACGCAACACGGTGATTCCGGCAAGCCGCGTGCAGCGGTTCTCGCCCATCGTGGACTTCCAGCGGGAACTGCGCCTTAGCGTCTACCAGGGTGAAGCCCGCCGCGTGAGCGAGAACATCAAGCTGGGCGAGTTCAGTGTGAACCTGCCTTCGGGCCGGACACACGAGGTCTCGGTGGACGTACGCTTCACCTACGACGTCAACGGCTTGCTCGAAGTCGAGGCGACCGTCAACAAGGATGGCCAGGCCGTGGCCGAACCCGTCCGGCTGGTGATTGAGAACTCCGCCGACCACCTGACGCCCGAACAGATCAGCTCGCGGCTGGCGGCCCTGCACGAACTGAAAATCCATCCGCGCGACCAGATCGAAACCCGAACGCTGATGGCGCGTGCCGAGCGCTTCCACAGCCAACTGCTGGGCCAGGCCCGTGAACACCTTGCGACCGTGATCACGCGCTTTGAAGTCGTGCTGGAGTCGCAGGACCAGCGGCGCATCGCCCCGGTGCGGCAGGAGCTTTCCGACTTGCTGAAAACGCTGGACACTGATCGCTACGTGCTGGATGACGCATGATCTTCCTGTCCAATAATGGCCTGGCCCGGCTGCAGCTGGACGGCTCCGCGACCGAGCGCGACGTCAAGAAAGCCTATGCACGCGAACTCAAGCTGATCGACCCGGCAACGCAGCCGCAAGCTTTTGCCGAGCTGCGCGAGGCCTACGAAAGCGCCTTGGCACAGGTCCGGTTCACAGCGCAGTTTTCCGGAAAGTCCGAGCCCGCCGGTCGAACCGATGAGGCTGACGCCTCCGGGCAGGGCAGGGAAGAGGCCGGCGGCGACACACCGGCCCCCCAGGCGCCGGAGGCCGAGGAAGTCCACCCGGAGGAAACTGAAGAACCGCGGCGCGCGCAACCGGAGCCCGCCTTCATTGACGCCGCAGCCGAAAAACCGGCGCCAACCTCCACACCGGAATCTTCTCCGCCTCCCAGCCATTTGCCGTTCGAGCGTTTTGTGGAGGCCCTGACGTTCCCGTCGTCGGACCTGCCGGCCGCGCAGGCCATGCTGCGGCACTGGCTCGCGCAGGACGGCTTGATGCTGATGGCGGCCCGTGAAGCCTTTGAACTCGAGCTGATGGAGGCCTTGGCCTCACGCCGTTTCGGGCAGCGCACGGCGGTCGTGTTTCTGGCCGCATCGCAAGCGTTCCACTGGAATTCCGGCCGGCACGGCCTGTTGGAGCGCACAGGCCCCAACGGCGCCTATATTTCGTCGCTGCTTTACGAGATGGCCGTGCTGGATGGGACCTCGCAGTCGCGCTGGCTTGCCTTGACCGGGACGCCCGACCCGAAAAAGGCGTTGACGCTGCTGAAAGACGCAGAACGCATGGAATCGTTGTCGCCTGTCCTGGCGCGCTTGTTTTTTGCCGACGGCCATATTGCGGCCTGGCATCAGGCGCGGGATCACGCGCCTGTTCTGCTGCGTGGCTTCAAACGCGCCATCACGGTATATAAAAACAGTGCGTTGCTGCGCGGCATGCTGTACCTGCTCGTACTTCCGGTGATCGTCGTCAGCATCATGGCCGCAGCACTGTCATTGGCGCAATTCAAGGAGGCCAACCAGGCGTCAAGCCTCTGTGACGGCTACTTCGCCTCGGCGATGGCCAAGGGATGGAAAGACATTCCCCTGTCTGACATCACGCAACTGGAAAACTGCGCGCGCGGCATTCCACCCTTGCTCTGCAGCGACCGGGCTGCTCTGCTGGATGTGATGGGCATGGCCAAAAGCGTGCAGGGCAGCCATCTCTACTATTTCTCCCGGAATGGCATGCTGGTCAACCTGTCCGACGGCCGGCGGTTTGGCGCAGCGACACCCGCGGATTGTTCGGCTGTAATGAGTTTCGCGACGTTTACACCGTGGCTGGGCCAAGGGGACGAAAAAGCTGCAAGGCAACTCGTCGCGGATATCGCCAAATGCGTTACAAGCCGCGGCGATTCCATGGAAAGCCCGGCGCTGCTTGCGCTGCTGGCGCAAACCGACGCCTGGCCTGCGCCGCCGTCAGGCCGTGCGGGCAAACCTGCCGCACTCGGTTTACTGGTCAGCCAGCCGGTTACAGCACCCTTTACCGTCACGCCGCACAAGCCCTGGCCGGCATGCGTCGCGGTGATGAATGAAGACCTTCGCTCTCGCATGGGAGAAAAAGAAGGGCTGGCCGCATCGATACGCGCCAATTATTCTGCGATTCAACAACTACCCACTGTGCTCAAGACACCGCCGGGAAAGGCCGGCCCGCAGAGCGCAGCTGCGGATGCGGCGGTTGCAGCCGCAGCCGCGCGCTGATCATCATTCTTATTTCAGAGCGACGCCCCCAGCATCTCCTCATACTCCCCAGCCGTCGCAATCCTTGGATTCGTTTTGTGGCAATGGTCCGCCAGCGCGCCGGTGATGATCTGCCCGAACTGCTCACGTTGAACGCCCATCGCGGCCAGCCCGGTGGGCAGGCCCAGCCGGGCATTCATGTCGCGGATGGCCTCGGCGATGTCGCCGCCTGAGGCCAGCCCCATCGCACGCGCCATGCGGTCCAGGCGCTTGTCTTTTTGTACCGACTCGGCTTCGGCGTTGAAGCGAACCACCGCCGGCAAAAACATCGCGTTCAGCGTGCCGTGGTGCAGGCGCGGATCGACACCGCCCAGGCTATGGCTCAGCGAATGCACGCAGCCCAGTCCTTTCTGGAAGGCCATGGCGCCTTGCATGGACGCGCTCATCAGATTGAAACGCGCATCGCGGTCGCTGCCGTCGCGCGTGGCGCGCTCGATGTGCGCCCAGCCGCGCTCCAGGCCGTCCAGCGCGATGCCGTCGGCCGGCGGGTTGAAGGCCGCCGACATAAAGGTTTCCATGCAGTGCGCGATGGCGTCCATGCCGGTGGCGGCCGTCAGTTTGGCGGGCAGGCCCAGCGTGAGTTCGGGGTCGCAGATCGCGGTTTTGGGCACCAGGTGCCAGGAATGAAAGCCCAGCTTGCGGTGGTCGTCCACGATGATGATGGCGCCGCGCGCGACCTCGCTGCCGGTGCCGCTGGTGGTGGGCACGGCGATCAGCGGCGCGGCGCGGTCGGTGATCTTGAGGGAACCGCCTTCGATGGTGGCGTAGGTGGTCAGCGGCCCCTCGTGCGTGGCCGCGATGGCCACGCCCTTGGCGCAGTCAATCGCCGAGCCGCCGCCCACGGCGACCAGGCCGTCGCAGCCGCTGGACTTGTAGAGTTCGGCCGCGGCGCGCACCGCGGCCTCGGTCGGGTTGGACGGCGTCTGGTCGAATACCGTGACCTGCATGCCCGGCAGGGCGTCTAGCGCTTTTTGCAAAATGCCAGCCGCCTTGACGCCGGGGTCGGTCACGATCATCGGGCGCGTGATGCCCACGCGTTCGCATTCCTGCTTGAGCAGTTTCACGGCGCCGAATTCAAACTGGATCTGGGTGACGTAATAGATGAAGGCCATGCTGC
>NZ_JBFUBY010000249.1:0-10259 GCF_056405515.1 Polaromonas sp. P1_G2 | reverse complement strand
GTTTGAGCCGAAGGCGAGTTTAGCGAGACCCCGTCTGGACCGAGCACCGCAGGTTGCCCGTAGCGAAGCGCAGGGACGCAGCAACCAGGGTCGCGGTTTCTTTTTGTTTCTTTTTGTGTTTGCGTAACTTCGCTTCGCGAAGTGAGCAAACCCCGCGCGCGTAGCGCGCCTTTTGGCGAACAAAAGAAAACCCGCTTTGCGGGTTTCGCTAAAAGTGAGTAGCCGCCGGGCTACCCCCGGCCAGCAGGACTAAGCAAAACACTCAACCGTCAATCCGACCACAGCCTAGACACACAGAGTGACTACACTGGTACCTCCCCCCACAGCCCCACCCCAAACCCAAAAAATGGAATTCTTCACTTTGGTGACCTGCGTCGCCATAGCCGTCTACATCCTCAAACTGTCGGAAGAACGCCGTCGCATCGCCCTGCTGGGCAGCCACCTCGGCCAGTACCAGATCGAAAAACTGATGGAGACCCTGACCGACGGCTACCTGCGGGCGCTGGGCGAGAAGGATGCCGAGCGGCGCGAGCAGGTCTGGAACCAGCTGGCCAGCTCAGAACTAAAGCTGTGCGAGCAGTTCACCCGCTTTGCCACAGGCTTTTCCAAGGTCGATGAAATCGATGCACGCACGAGCAAGCTGCCGATTGCCATCCCCTTCGTTGCCAAACTCTTTCCAGGCCTGACATTCGACATGCGAAAAGTGCTGGCGATCCACGCCCAAGGCATCCTGCAGACGGCAGAAAACAGCGCCCAGCACACGCCCAAGGAAAAGGCCTTCACGATGTCGGCCGAGCTCTTCCTGATGCAGCACAGCTGCCACTGGTTCTGCAAATCCAAAGCTGTTGCCTCGGCGCGCATGCTGGTGCGGCACAAGACATCGCATGAACAACTCGTGGCCTCGGTATCACCTGAGACACGCGCGGCCTACGTCGCCTTGACGGGGCGGTGACGCCTGCGTCACAAGCAGCTGATCTTTCCAACCGCCGGGCTGTCACCCGCGCTACAGCCCGTAGCCTCGGGCAGTCCTATATTTCCAGCCATGACGGAACTCACAATCCTGAACACCCTGCAGGCGGTGAACCAGACCGCCTCCTTCAACCGCTGGGCCGGCTTTGAAGTTGTGCGGGCCTCGGCCGGCGAAGCCGAGATACGCATGGCCTGGCGGGAGGAAGACATGGGCCAGTACGCCGGCTACCTGCATGCGGGCCTGATAGGCGCGATGCTGGACACGGCCTGCGGTTACGCGGCCGCCACCGTGGCCGGCCGCGTACTGGCCTCGCATTTTTCAGTGAACTGCCTGGCGCCGGCCGTGGGCCGCGGCTTTGTGGCGCGCGGGCGCGTGGTGAAGGCTGGGCGCAAGCAGGTGTTTGCCGGGGCGGAGTTGTTTGCCGAGCAGGACGGTGGAGAGTTGCTGCTGGTGGCTACCGGCAATGCGATTTTGGTGCCAGTGGAGGCGGCGCTCAAATCTCCCGCTTCGAGCGCCTGACAGAATTACGCGAGTCACTGCGGCTCCGAGGTCCGGATTCACTGGCCCCTGGAACTCACTTGACATCAAATTCAAAGGTCCGGGCCAAACGGTTCCCAATGAAAACCCGAATGACATAGCGTCCCTGGGGATCCCCCGGAGCCACCGCCCAGGTATTGGCAATGACGCCGCGATCCGGAACCACTTTCCCCTCTTTCACCGAGGTCTTCTGATCCGATGAAATGGTTTGCGATGCATTGGGATCCGACTCGCCCCACGTCGCCGGTTTCCCCGGAAGGGTAAATTCCTCCCGCCAACTCACCTCCTCCTGGGTTGGATTCACCATCACGACCCAGCCATAGATCTGGCCGGGAACAAGTGGAACTTGCCGGGTCGCAACGAAAGCAGGCTTACCGGAGTCAGGCGGATTGAAGAGCCCAAACTCGGCGCGTACAAGCTCCATGTTTTCCGCWACGGCCTTCGGTACTTGATCAGACGTGGCGAAGACAAAGGGCGAAACAAGCGCCAGGATCACAGCAGCGAGGAAATGGGTGGTGATTCGCATGGTTCATGCTTTCATCAAGTTATTGAGTTCGGCTGGAAGGCGTGGAATGAAATCATGGTTTCAATTCCTTCGGCATACGCCCCTTGCGAAAGACGTTCGGCGCAACGAATAGGCGCTCGATGGCCTTGCCCTCAAGTACGTAAGCTTCATCCCCACATGTCTGGCGCCAACCAGGATTGAATGGGAATGTAAGGAAAAGCCTTTGCGGCCCGTATATCGATAGCAGGCGCCAATCGAAGGAACGCCAGTTGACGCAGGCATTCACATCATCGTCGTTCAATTGCCTTTCGCAAATTAACTTTGAGTCGCGAGATTTGCGCTTCAAACAAACGGCATGCGCTTGCTTGTCCTCCTGGAACGTTTTTTCAATCGCCGCTCCAAGGAGAGAATTCAGTTCTTCCTGAGCGTCGGCTTTGAACAGTGATTGAACAGGAATCTGAACGCCAGCTTTGTAGTCGAAAACCAGAGTTTCAATGGCATGCTGCGGCCGGGTACCTCCCAGCCATTCCGTGTACAAGGTAAAGAGAATGTAGGGGCCGAAGATATGTTCAGGGAACAACTCAGATTGCGTATTGGCAGAACCGCGAAGCTCTTTGTCTCGGCCAAGTTCGGACAAAACACGCGAGTCTTTCATGGCCAGTGCTCGACCTGATATCTCAGGGTCACCTTGAAACAAGGCTTTCAGCGCAACCGTTCGAGCCCAGCCATTTAGCCTTCCAAGACGTGCTGCGTTTTTATCGGAAAACACCGGGTATTTCCAGGCTACCGGATAGGCGCCGTTTTCCGGTGGCTCATGAGCACCGGACGGCCATTCCGGAACATCGCCTCCGGCGTATTTGAAGCTCGACGGGGCTTCAACGGTTTCGCTTGCCGCTATTGCAATAGATGTGGACGCTACAAAAACAAGAATTGCGCTTAGGGTCGAAACCAACAGCTTGAAGCACACGCGTGCGGCCAAGACCTGGAAGCTCCCCATGAAATGCCTACGCAAGCCCTGCGGCACAAGCTGGTGATTGCCGTCGAATTTAGACATCGAATTCCTTGAGACCCCATGCGCGGGGCTTCAAGGAATGTATTGCAAATTCGCGTCCCTATGAAAATTCCGCGAAACCCGGCGCACCCTGCTTGCGGTCAGGCGCGCCGTTGCTCTACCTCAATGCGCCCCGGCTGCCGCATCCGCCCCACCCGCCCCCGCATGCGTGGGCCGCGTCAAAAACACCAGCGGAATCAGCAGCAGGAAGATCAGCGCCGAAACATAAAACACGTCGTTGGCCGCGAGCATGTAAGCCTGTTGGTCGGCCAGGCGGTTGATGGTGCCCAGCGCCTGGTCGGGCGTGAGGCCGGCGCCGGCCAGGCCGGCAAGCGCGCTGTTGGTGGCGGTGCTGCCCTGGTTCACGTATTCGCTGATCTGCGCGTGGTGCATGGCGGCGCGGTCCTGCCAGATGGTGGTGGCAATGGAGGTGCCGAAAGAGCCGGCCGTGATGCGCACGAAATTCGACAGGCCCGACGCCGCGGGGATCTTCTCGGGCGAGATGCCCGACAGCGTGATGGTGACCAGCGGGATGAAGAAGAAGGCCATGGCCACGCCCTGGATGATGGTCGGGATCATGATGGTCTGGAAGTCGGCCTGGGTGTTGAAGTGAGAGCGCATCCACAGCACCAGCGCGAACACCATGAAGGCAAAGGCGGCGAAGCGGCGCGGGTCAACCTTGGAAATGTTCTTTCCGACGACGGGCGACAGCAGCAAGGCGAAGGCACCCACCGGCGCCAGCACCATGCCGGCCTGTGTGGCGGTGTAGCCCATGTACTGCTGCAACCACAGAGGCAGCAGCACCACGTTGCCGAAGAAGAGGCCGTAGCCCACCGACAGCGCTAGCGCGCCGGCCCAGAAGTTGCGCCCCTTGAACAGCGTCAGGTCCACCACCGGGTGCTCTTCGGTCAGTTCCCAGATCACGAAGGCGATCAGGCCGACCAGCGCGATGATGGCCAGCGCGACGACCTCGCCGGAGTGGAACCAGTCCAGCTCCTGCCCCTTGTCGAGCATGATCTGCAGCGAACCGACCCAGACCACCAGCAGCGCCAGACCCACCGAATCGATGGGCAGTTTGCGGGTGACGCTTTCACGCTTTCGGAAGATGCTCCAGGTGATGAAGGCCGCACCCAGGCCCACGGGGATGTTGATGTAGAAAATCCAGGGCCAGGAAATGTTGTCGGTGATCCAGCCGCCCAGCAGCGGCCCCATGACAGGCGCGACCAGCGTCGTCATGGACCATAGCGCCATGGCCAGCCCCGCCAGCGCCTTCGGGTAACTCGACAGCAGCAGCGCCTGCGACAAAGGAATCATGGGCCCGGCGACCAGGCCCTGCAGCACGCGCAGGAAGATCAGCGTGGTCATGTTGGGCGCCAGGCCGCACAGCCAGGAGGTGAGCACGAACAGCAGGACGCTGGCCGTGAACAGGCGTACCTGGCCGAAGCGCTGTGACAGCCAGCCGGTGAGCGGCACGGCGATCGCGTTGGCCACGCCGAAGCTGGTGATGACCCAGGTGCCCTGGTTGGGGCTGACGCCCAGGTCGCCGGCGATGGCGGGCAGCGACACGTTGGCGATGGAGGTGTCGAGCACGTTCATGAAGGTCGCGGCCGACAGGGCCAGCGTGCCCCACAGGCGTGCCGAGCCCGTCAGCGGCGGAGGTGCGATGTAAGCGGAAGCAGGTGCGGAAGCCATGAAAGCCTTGCGAAGGAGGGGCTGGTGGAAACCGCGGTGGGGGTTCGCCGCGGTTGCGCGTGCTGGGGCTGTGGCTTAGCGTGCCGGGCGGTTGCCGGCCAGGGACAGCGTGTGGCTGAAGGCCAGGGTCTGCGCATCGGCGCCGGCCTGGGCAGGCAAAGCAGCGCCGCCCGCTGGAAGCAAAGGCTTCGCCGCATTGGCGGCCTTGGCCGACTTCACCGCGGCCTTGCCGGTGTTGGCGGCGATCACGCGCTGCACGTCCTTGTCGGCCGCATCGTCCTGCGCGCCGTAGGTCTGGGTGTGCGCCACGGCGGCATCACGCGGCGCATCGGCCAGCATTTTGCCGTTCTTGTTGCTCACGTCGACTTCAGCGTCCATGGACAGGCCCACACGCAGCGGGTTCTCGGCGAGCTGCTTGGCATCCAGTGCGATGCGCACGGGCACACGCTGCACCACCTTGATCCAGTTGCCGGTGGCGTTCTGCGCGGGCAGCAGCGAGAACGCAGCGCCGGTGCCCACGCCCAGGCCAGCCACTGTTCCCTTGTATTCGACCTTCTTGCCGTAGAGGTCGGCCACCAGAGTGACGGGCTGGCCGATGCGGATGTTGCGCAGTTGCACTTCCTTGAAGTTGGCGTCTACCCAGACCTGCTTGAGCGGAATGATGGACATCATGGGCGTGCCGGCGGCCACGCGCTGGCCGAGCTGCACGGTGCGTTTGGCGACATAACCGTCCACCGGCGCGAGCAGGCCCGCGCGCTGCGTGGCGAGGAAGGCTTCACGCACCCGGGCGGCCGCCACCTGCACGCTGGGGTGCTGCTCGATGCTGGTGCCTTCGGTCAGCGCCTGGTTGCTGGAAAGCTGCTCGCGCGCGGCGACCACGCCGGCCTGTGCGGCGGCCAAGGCGCTTTTGGCGGTGTCCAGTTGCGTGCGGGCGTGGTTGAGTTCTTCCCTGGACACGGCGCCGTTGCCGGTGAGCGACTGGCGGCGGTTGAGGTCGTCATTGGCGCGCGCGATGTCACTTTGCGCCTTGGTGACATCGGCGTCGCGCAGCGCGACCGGCGCCGGTGCGGCGGCGGGCGTGGCCGTGGGCGTTGGAGAAGCGGATGGCGCTGGAGCGTTGGAGGATTCAGGAGTGTTCATGATGCGTGTTATGTGTTGGGTTAACTTTTGATCGCTGGTCACTTGTTCAGAGTTCAGAAAGCCGAACGAGCCTGCCGCTCCGCGGGCACGGCCTGGCCGGGTGTGTAGCCGCCGCCCAGCGCGCGTATCAGCGCCACCTGCGTGTCGAGCGCGCGGGCCGACAGGTCCACGGCCTGCCGGCGCTGGGCCAGCACACTGGTTTCCGCCGTGAGCACGTTGAGGTAGTTGCCCAGGCCGGCCTTGTAGCGCTGCACGGCAATTTCGTAGGCGCTTTCGGCGGCGTCCTGGGCGGCGCGCTGCTCGGTTTGCTGGCGGGTGATGGCTTGCGAGGAGGCCACCTGGTCGGCGACGTCGCGCACCGCATCGATCACGGCGGCGTTATAGCTTTCCACCGCGGCGTCGAGGTCGGCGGTCTTGCCGCGCAGGTTGGCGCGCAGCCGGCCCGCATCAAAAATCGGCAGGCGCAGCGCCGGGCCCACGCCCCACTGCCTGCTGCCCGAGTCCATCAAGTTGCCCAGGCCTATGCTGGAGAAACCAGCGAAGGCGACGAGGTTGATGTTGGGATAGAACTGGGTCTTGGCATTGGCCACGTCCCTGGTTGAGGCCTCGACACGCCAGCGCGCGGCGGCGACGTCGGCGCGGCGGCCCAGCAGGTCGGCCGGCAGGGTGGCGGCGACCGCGACATTTTTGATCGCGGCTTGCGCGGGTGGATTCAGCGCGGCGGCGGCGTCGGGCTGGCCGACCAGCGCGCCCAGCGCGTTGCGCGTGAGGGCCATCTGCTCCAACAYGGTCTCAAGCTGCAGGCGCGCTTCGGGCAGGCCGCCTTCGCTCTGGCGCAGTTCAAGGCGGGTATCCAGGCCGGCGTTGACGCGGTCTTGCACCAGCTTCAAGGTCTCCTCACGCTGGGCCAGCGTGCGGCGCGCCACACTGGCTTGTTCGTTGAGGCGCACCAGCTGGAAATACGTGCGGGCGACATTGCTGGCCAGCAGCACACGCGCGGCCTGGGCGTCGGCTTCGGCGGCGTTGGCGCTGCCCAGCGCGGCATCGAGCGCCGCGCGGTTCTTGCCGAAGAAATCAAGCTCCCAGCTCGCATTGAGCTGGGCCGTGCCGCTTTCGCGGATGGAGCCGGCCAGCGGCGGCGGGACCGCGCCATTGGCGGTGTAGCGCTGGCGGGTCAGGTCGAGCTGGCCGGTGAGCTGCGGCAAGGTGGCGGCGTCGGCCACTTCAATGACGGCCTGCGCGCGCGCCAGGCGGGCCTGCGCGAGCTTGAGGCTGGGGCTGGTCTGCAGGGCCTGCGCGACCAGGGTGTTGAGCTGCTCGTCACCGAAATCGCGCCACCACTCGGCGGCCAGCTGCGCCTGCGCCGAGGCCTGCGTGCCGGCATCGGCCTTCAGGCCCAGCGAGGGCGCGTCGCGCAGGCTGGCCTGCGGCGCAATGCCGGACATGTCGGCGCAGCCGGTGAGGCCCGTTGCCATCAGGCCCACGGCCACCACGCTGGCGGCGGCCACCAGGGCCATGCGGAAGGAGGCGCGCCAGACCGGCAGGGTTTCCTGGGCATTCTGCTGCGCAGTGCCGGAAATGACGGAGTTGGCGGCTTGGTCGGAATCCATGGGAAAGGAACAGGTGTTATTTGTCATGTTGTTCATTCGCTGCTTGGAGGGTGTGCGCGGTTTCGAGGATACGGCGCAGATAGGCTTTGAGGTTTTGCCACTCTTCCACCGAAAATCCGGCCAGGTGGGCGTTCTGCACGCGGCTCAGCACGGCCGGGATTTCCTTGGCGGCATCGCGGCCTTCGGGGGTCAATTCAATGTTCACCACGCGCCTGTCGTCGATGGAGCGGATGCGGCGGCAAAAACCCTTGGCTTCGAGCCGGTCAAGCAGGCGGGTCATGGAGCCCGCGTCAAGCTGGCATTCACGCGCGAGTTCGGCCACGGTGGAGGCTTTTCGGAGATAGAGCTTGAGCATGGGCACCCATTGGGCGTTCGTCAGGCCCTGAGGCTCGAGTTCGCGTGCGACCTGCTGGGAAACGCTGTTGATGATCTGGCGCATCAGGTAGCCGGTGCTCTGGCCGGCGTCGTAATCAGCCGCGCAATAGAAATCGGCCGGCAAACCGCAAAGTGCGGGGCCGGGGGATTCCGGGCGGGTGGGTTTGGAAGTCATGGGTTCGAATAATACATGCCTAGACAATTAATGTCAAGGCGGTGTTTGTTTCGGCAATTTATTGCCCTATTTTTGACTAAACTCCCTGCATGGCTACTCTCCCCTCCTCCCTGGGCCCCAAAGGCTCCCCGCGTTCGCTCTCCGGTCTTTTGCCTTTTTTGCGGCCCTACTGGGGCCACATCCTGGCGGCTGCGGTCTTCCTGGTACTGGCCGCGGTGGCGACGCTGGTGTTTCCGCTGGCCCTGCGCAGCCTGATCGACGGCGGCCTCACAGCGGCCGACAAGGGCCAACAGCTGATGGCCTTGCGTACTCATTTCTTCGAACTGTTTGCCGTAGCCGCCGCGCTGGGGCTTTTTTCGGCGGGCCGTTTTTACATGGTGAGCTGGCTGGGCGAGCGCGTGACGGCCGACCTGCGCAACGCGGTGTATGCCCATGTGGTGCGGCAAAGCCCGGAATTCTTCGAGACCACGCAGACCGGCGAGGTGCTGTCGCGCCTGACCGGCGACACGACGCTGGTGCAGACCGTCGTGGGCTCCTCGCTGAGCATGGGCCTGCGCAATGCCGTGATGGGCGTGGGCGCGCTGGGCATGCTGGTCTATACCAACCCCTATTTGATGGTGCAAGTGCTGGGCGTGCTGGTGCTGATCGTCGCGCCCTCGGTGTGGTTCGGCCGGCGCGTGCGCAAGCTGTCGCGCGCCAGCCAGGACCGCGTGGCCGACTCCAGCGCCATCGCCGCCGAGGTGCTCAATGCGATTCCGGTGGTGCAAAGCTATACCGCCGAAGCACGCGAGTCGGCGCGTTTCGACCAGTCGACCACGAATGCCTTCAACACCGCCGTGCGGCGCGCCCGGGCGCGCTCGGTGCTGGTGGCCTTCATCATCATCGCCACCTCGGCGGCGCTGCTGTGGGGCCTGTACCAAGGCACGCAGGCCGTGATGCGCGGCGACATCTCGGCCGGCCACCTGGGCCAGACCGTGGTCTACGTGATCATCCTGGCGAGCGCCGCGGCGGTGCTGGGCGAGGTCTATGGCGACCTGCTGCGCGCGGCCGGCGCCACAGAACGCCTGATGGAATTGCTGGCCTCGCGCTCACCCGTCACCTCGCCGCCCAACCCCGTGCCGGCGCGGCTGACGCAGGCGGGCAGCGCCATCCAGTTTGAGGCCGTGAACTTTCACTATCCGTCGCGCCCGGCGCAGGCTGCGCTCAGCGATTTCAGCCTGAGCGTGGCGCCCGGCGAAACCGTGGCCATCGTCGGGCCCAGCGGCGCGGGCAAGAGCACGGTGTTCCAGCTGCTGCTGCGTTTTTACGACCCGGCTTCGGGCCGCATCGCACTCGACGGCGTGCGCACGGCCGACATGTCACTGCAAGACCTGCGCGACCGCATCGGCATCGTGCCGCAGGACGCGGTGATCTTTTCCACCAGCGCGCTCGAAAACATCCGCTACGGCAAACCCGGCGCCAGCGACGAGGAAACCCGTGCCGCCGCCCAGGCCGCATTCGCGCACGAGTTCATCACCGCTTTGCCCGAGGGCTACGACACTTTCCTGGGCGAGCGTGGCGTGCGGCTGTCGGGCGGTCAGCGCCAGCGCATCGCGATCGCGCGGGCCATGCTGAAGAACGCACCGCTGCTGCTGCTCGATGAAGCCACCAGCGCGCTGGATGCCGAAAGCGAGCGCATGGTGCAAGCGGCACTGGAATCGGCCATGAAGGGACGCACGACGCTGGTCATCGCCCACCGCCTGGCCACGGTGCAGCAGGCCGACCGCATCCTGGTGCTGGACCACGGCCGGCTGGTGGAGCAAGGCACGCACACCGAACTGGTGAACCGCGGCGGCGTGTACGCGCGGCTGGCCGCTCTGCAGTTCACGGTCTGACACCCATCGATCCGGCCGCCTGGACCTTGCCGCCGGGTTCAAGACCCGGGATATGCATTATTTGCATAGATAGTGGTGCACAATGCCTTGGACTATTTGAGGGCGGGCTTTTAAGCTCCGTGCATTGACTTTTCCTCTCAAGAAATCCCACAAGGAGTTTTTTCAATGTCACACCCCGCCGCCGCCTCCGGCTCCACCCCCGCCGGCTCCCATCCCCTCCCCTCCTACCTCCAGGCAGACAACCTCGGTCCCTGGGGCAACTACCTGCAACAGGTTGACCGCGTCATCCCACACCTGGGCAGCCTGGCGCGCTGGGCCGAGACGCTCAAG
>NZ_JBFUBY010000248.1:0-6173 GCF_056405515.1 Polaromonas sp. P1_G2 | reverse complement strand
ATTGTAGCCAGCCTTGGCTTTGCCGAGGCTGACAACCGCCCCAAACTCTCGGCAAAGCGCCGGTTTGCGGCGAAAAAACGTCAGGCCAAAGCCTTGACGACCGCGTCGCCCATCTGCACCGTGCCGACCTTGGTCGTGCCTTCGCTGTAGATGTCGGGTGTGCGCAGGCCCTGGCTCAGCACGGCGTCCACGGCTTTTTCGATGCGGGCGGCGGCTTCGGGCTGGTTCAGGCTGAAGCGCAGCATCATGGCCGCGCTCAAAATCGTCGCCAGCGGATTCGCCACGCCCTTGCCGGCGATGTCGGGCGCGCTGCCATGGCTGGGCTCATAGAGGCCCTGGTTCTTGTCGTTCAGGCTGGCCGAAGGCAGCATGCCGATGGAGCCGGTCAACATGGCGGCGGCGTCGCTCAGGATGTCGCCGAACATATTGCCGGTGACGACCACGTCAAACTTCTTGGGCGCCTTGACCAGCTGCATGGCCGCGTTGTCCACGTACATGTGGTCCAGCGCAACGTCGGGGTATTGCGTACCGACCTCGGTGACCACGTCTTTCCAGAGCTGGAAGGTTTCCAGCACATTGGCTTTGTCGACGCTGGTCACGCGCTTGTCGCGTTTGCGGGCGGCCTGGAAGGCGACGTGGGCGATGCGCTCGATCTCGGGGCGCGAATAGCGCATGGTGTCGAAAGCCTCTTCCGAGCCGGGGAAGTGCCCGTCGGGCGAAACGCGGCGGCCGCGCGGCTGGCCGAAGTAGATGTCGCCGGTCAGTTCGCGGATGATGAGGATGTCCAGGCCGGACACCAGCTCGCGCTTGAGACTGGAGGCGTCGACCAGCTGGGCGTAGCAGATCGCGGGGCGGAAGTTGGCGAACAGGCCCAGGTTCTTGCGCAGGCCCAGGATGGCTTGCTCGGGGCGCAGCGGCCGGTCGAGCTTGTCGTATTTCCAGTCACCGACCGCGCCGAACAACACAGCGTCAGCGTCCTTGGCGAGCTTGAGCGTGGCTTCGGGCAGCGGATGGCCGTGGGCCTCGTAGGCGGCGCCGCCGACCAGTGCGCTTTCGGTTTCGAATTTCAGGTCAAGTGCCTTCAGGACCTTGACGGCTTCCGCGACGATTTCAGTGCCAATGCCGTCACCCGGCAGGATTGCGATTTTCATGATTGCTGTCTTTGTGATGGCCGCGCGCGCCCATGGGGACGGCCCGCGGTGGATTCTGGGGAAAGGTGTTCAGCCCGCGGCGGTGTGGCTCAGCCAGGGCTTGGTCGCCAGGCGCTCGGCTTCAAAGGCCTTGATCTTGTCACTCTGGCGCAAGGTCAGGCCGATGTCGTCCAGGCCGTTGAGCAGGCAGTACTTGCGGAAGGCCTGCACCTCGAAGGGGAGCTCCTCGCCCTGCGGCTTGACGACGACCTGGCGTTCCAGGTCCACCGTGAGCTGGTAGCCGGGAAAGGCCAGCGCTTCGTCGAACAGCTGGGCCACCTGCGCCTCGGGCAGCACGATGGGCAGCAGGCCGTTCTTGAAGCTGTTGTTGAAGAAGATGTCGGCGTAGCTGGGCGCGATGATGGCGCGAAAGCCGTACTGGTCCAGTGCCCAGGGCGCGTGTTCGCGTGAGGAGCCGCAGCCGAAATTCTTGCGCGCCAGCAGGACGGAGGCGCCGGCGTAGCGCGGCTGGTTCAGCACGAAGTCGGGGTTGGGCTTGCGCGTGGCCGGRTCCTGGCCGGGAAAGCCCGCGTCCAGGTAGCGCCATTCGTCAAACAGGTTGGGCCCGAAGCCCGTCTTGCGGATGGACTTGAGGAACTGCTTGGGGATGATGGCGTCGGTGTCGACGTTCTCGCGGTCCATGGGGGCCACGAGACCCTTGTGTACGGTGAATTTTTGCATTTACTTCTTTGCGGCGTTTTCGATTTTTTCGCCGACCTTCTGGACGTCCTGCCCGACACCCCGGAAGGTGTTGCAGCCAGCCAGCAGAACGGCCACGGAGGCCAGTGACAGCGCAAGCAGGGTTTTGATTTTTTTCATGGAAGTTCCTCCTGGGGCTGGTGGTTAGACAAACTTGCGGATATCGACAAAGTGGCCGTGCACGGCCGCCGCCGCCGCCATCGCGGGGCTGACCAGGTGGGTGCGCCCGCCGGCGCCCTGGCGGCCTTCGAAGTTGCGGTTGCTGGTGGAGGCGCAGCGCTCGCCCGGCTCCAGCCGGTCGGCGTTCATGGCCAGGCACATGGAGCAGCCCGGCTCGCGCCATTCAAAGCCGGCGGCCACAAAAATCTTGTCCAGGCCTTCGCGCTCGGCCTGTTCCTTGACCAGGCCGGAGCCCGGCACCACCAGCGCGAGCTTCACATTTTTGGCGACCTTCTGGCCTATCTTTTTGATCACGGCCGCGGCTTCGCGCATGTCCTCGATGCGGCTGTTGGTGCAGGAGCCGATGAACACCTTGTCGACGTAGAGGTCGTTCAGCGCCTTGCCGGGCTCCAGGCCCATGTACTTCAGCGCGCGCTCGATGGCGTCGCGCTTGTTGGCGTCTTTTTCCTTGTCGGGGTCGGGCACGCGGTCGTCGATGGACAGCACCATTTCGGGCGAGGTGCCCCAGGTGACCTGCGGCAGGATCTGGCTGGCGTCGAGTTCGACCACGGCGTCGAATTTCGCGTCGGGATCGGAGTGCAGGGTGTTCCAGTATTTGGCGGCCATGTCCCATTCGACGCCGGTGGGCGAGAGCAGGCGGCCCTTGACGTAATCGATGGTTTTTTGGTCCACCGCCACCAGGCCGGCGCGCGCGCCCGCTTCAATCGCCATGTTGCAGACCGTCATGCGGCCTTCCATGCTGAGCGCGCGTATCGCCGCGCCGGCGAATTCAATCGTGTAGCCGGTGCCTCCTGCTGTTCCGATCTTTCCAATGATCGCCAGCACGATGTCCTTGCCGGTCAAGCCGGGTGCGAGCTTGCCCTCGACCTTCACGAGCATGTTTTTGGCCTTCTTGGCCAGCAGGGTCTGCGTGGCCATCACGTGCTCGACCTCGCTGGTGCCTATGCCRTGCGCCAGCGCGCCGAAGGCGCCGTGGGTGGAGGTGTGCGAGTCGCCGCAGACCACCGTCATGCCGGGCAGGGTGGCGCCGCTTTCGGGGCCGATCACATGCACGATGCCCTGGCGCTTGGAGAGGAAGGGGAAGAAGGCGGCCGCGCCGAATTCCTTGATGTTGCTGTCCAGCGTGGTGATCTGTTCCTTGCTGACCAGGTCGGTGATGCCGTCGTAGCCGAGCTCCCAGCCGGTGGTGGGCGTGTTGTGGTCGGCGGTGGCGACGATGGAGCTGATGCGCCAGACCTTGCGGCCGGCCTCGCGCAGGCCTTCAAAGGCCTGCGGGCTGGTGACTTCATGCACCAGGTGGCGGTCAATGTAGAGGATGGCCGTGCCGTCTTCTTCGGTATGGACGACGTGTTCGTCCCAGATTTTGTCGTAAAGGGTGCGTCCCATGGTTTCCTTCGTGGTCTCTTGTGTCGTCTGTCGTGGGGTGATTTTAGGCGGCTGCGTGGGCCGGGGCCGCCGCGCTTTTCGCGGCCTTCAGGCTGCCGTGTTGGGGCGCGGGCAGCGTCAGGTGGTCGACCAGCAGCCGCGCCGTCAGCGGCAGGGTGGAAAAGTCGCGCGCCACCAGTTGGATCTGGCGCTCCGCCCAGCTGTCCAGCAACGGGATGGATTCAAGTTCGCCGACGCCGTGCGTCAGTTCGAAGGCGCGCTGCGGCATCACGCCCACGCCCAGGCCGTTGTGGATCATGCGGCACATGGCGTCCAGGCCGGTCACGTGGATGCGCAGCTTGATGGTGCGCCCCAGCCGCGCTGCGGCCTCGCGCATGGCCAGGTAGATCGAGCTGTTGGAATGCAGGCCGACCTGGTCGTAGTCCAGTGCCGCTTCGAAGCGTATGGCGCCCTGCGCGCACAGCGCGTGGCCGCGCGGGACGATGAGCACGAGTTTGTCGCTGCGGTAGGGCAGGGTCTGCAGGTCGCCTGCGCCGTCGGCGGTATTACAGATGCCCAGGTCGGCCGCGCCTTCCTGCACGGCGCGGACGACTTCGGTGCTCAGGTGCTCCTCGAGGTCTATCTTGATGCCGGAGTGTTCTCGCGTGAACGCGCCCAGGTCCTCGGGCAAGAACTGCACGATGGCCGAGATGCTGGCATGCACGCGCACATGGCCGCGCACGCCGTCGGCGTATTCGCTGAGTTCGCTCTGCATTTTTTCGAGGCTGAACAGCACCGAGCGCGCATGGTGCAGCAGGCTTTCGCCGGCCGGCGTCAGGTCGACGCCGCGGGTGTGGCGGTACAGCAGGGGGGTGTCCAGCGTGGCTTCGAGGTCGGAGAGGCGCTTGCTCACGGCGGAGGCGGCGATGAATTCGCGCTCGGCCGCCTTGCCGATGCTGCCCAGCTCGCACACGGCCACAAAGAGTTGAAGCGAGGTCAGGTCAATGCGGCGGGCAAAGTTGCGTTCTGAGCTTTTCATGGGGCTTGTGGCGTGGCGTCATCGCGTTCGACGACGGTAGATCGCTATTTTGCCGCTAAGAACCGGGTTTTGTCATCGCAATACGCGATGGCCCGCTTGCCGATGGGCGTTTTCCCCCTGGCCCGGGCGTAAAAAAGCCCGCCGATGCTGCCATCAGGCGGGCTTTGCGCCAAGGCGCGGGTGGCTTAGCGCTTGGCCAGCGGCTTGACCTGGCGGGTCGTGGAGCCGGTGAACAGCTGGCGTGGGCGGCCGATCTTGTACTCGGGGTCGCCGATCATTTCATTGAGCTGGGCGATCCAGCCGACCGTGCGGGCCAGGGCGAAGACGGCAGTGAACAGCGGCACGGGGATGCCGATGGCGCGCTGCACGATGCCGGAGTAGAAGTCGACGTTGGGGTAGAGCTTGCGCGAGACGAAGTAGTCGTCTTCGAGGGCGATCTTTTCCAGGGCCATGGCCAGCTTGAACAGCGGGTCGTTTTCCAGGCCCATTTCCTGCAGCACTTCCTTGCAGGTTTCCTGCATGAGCTTGGCGCGCGGGTCGTAGTTTTTGTAGACGCGGTGGCCGAAGCCCATCAGCTTGACGCCGGAACTCTTGTCCTTGACCTGCTTGATGAATTCGCCGATCTTCTCGACGCCGCCCTGCTTCTGGATGTCGCCCAGCATGTTGAGGGCTGCTTCATTGGCACCGCCGTGGGCCGGGCCCCAGAGGCAGGCCACACCGGCCGCGATGGCGGCGAAGGGGTTGGTGCCGGAGGAACCGCACAGGCGCACGGTGGAGGTCGAGGCGTTCTGTTCGTGGTCGGCGTGCAGGATAAAGATGCGGTCCAGGGCGCGTTCAAGCACCGGGTTGACCTTGTACTCTTCGCACGGCGTGGCGAACATCATGTGCAGGAAGTTGCCGGCGTAGCTCAGGTTGTTCTTGGGGTACATGTAGGGCTGGCCCACGGTGTACTTGTAAGCCATGGCGACCAGGGTCGGCATCTTGGCGATCAGGCGGATCGCGGCGATTTCGCGGTGTTCCGGGTTGTTGATGTCGGTGCTGTCATGGTAGAAGGCCGACAGGGCGCCGACCAGGCCGGTCATGATGGCCATCGGATGCGCGTCGCGGCGGAAACCGCGCAGGAAGAACTGCATCTGCTCGTTGACCATGGTGTGGTTGGTCACGCGGTGCACGAAGTCGGTCTTCTGCGCCACGTTGGGCAGCTCTCCGTACAGCAGCAGGTGGCAGGTTTCCATGTAGTCGCAGTTGGTGGCCAGCTGCTCGATGGGGTAGCCGCGGTACAGCAGCTCGCCCTTGTCGCCGTCGATGTAGGTGATGGCCGACTGGCAGGCGGCGGTCGACAGGAAACCGGGGTCATAGGTGAACATGCCGGTTTGCGCGTACAGCTTGCGGATGTCGACGACGTCCGGGCCGACATTGCCCTGGTACACCGGCAGGTCGATGCTGGGGCTGCCGTTGCTGAAGGACAGGGTGGCTTTGTTGTCAGCTAGCTTCATTTCTTGCTTCTTTCTTTCGTATCAGTGTCAATGAGGGACGGGCGGGTAATCAGGGGGCCGGCGCCGCGGGCTGCAGCAACTTTAAAACCTCATGGGCTTCAGAAGTAGAGGCGCTTGCCTTGGCGGCTTCATCGGGCAGCTGGCCAGCTTCTTTTCGTTTTAACAGCAGGTCCAGCAAATCGTTGTCGGACAACTCCATTAAAT
>NZ_JBFUBY010000247.1:0-6182 GCF_056405515.1 Polaromonas sp. P1_G2 | reverse complement strand
TCCCAGTCACCCCAGCCCAGGGCCAGCGGATACAGGAACAAGGCGCCGGCCGCGAAGGCCAGGTTCACCGCCATGCGCTCACGCTGCGCCACCAGAGGGAGACCGCGCAGCCGCTGGTACATGCCCAGGCAGGCGATGGCCACCAGGGAAATGCTCAGGTCCGAGCTGATGCCGCGCACATAAGCCACGAGCGGCAAACGGGCGGGGCCGACCGGGCACCACAGCAGTACAAACACTGCTGCGGTAATAACTTTGGTCCACGGCGTGACGCCACGCCGCCAGCTCAGCAGGCGAAGGCAAGCGGCGCTGAGCACCAGGTTGATGCCGAGCAAGGCGATCAGATCATTTACCGGGGGGAACATAGCCGGGCGCCGCTTGTGCGGCCTCAAGGGTTTGCAAGGGATCCAGCCGCACATGCTTGATGCGCGTGCGGTGCCAGGTATAGACCAGGTGCAGGTAGCCGTCGCGGCTTTGCAGCAGGTAGGGATAGGAAAACTCCTGCGAGCAGCTCTGGCCGCCGCACAGCTGGCGCCGGGCGCTGGCCAAATAGGCCTGGGCTTCGTCGTCCCGGGCGCCGCGGGCCTTGAGTTCCTGCGTCAGCAGGCGCTCGTAATCAGCGAGGGACGTGCGTACCTCTGGATTGGCGGACGACTCCACGATCCATGGCTCCACCCCGTCAAAAGAGCCACCCGCCCCCGTTTGCAGCAGAGCCAGGATTTCGCGGTTGCGGGGCGCCGGGTTCAGGGCCAGCCATTGCGCGCCGGTGTTCGTCACGGCGCCGGCCACAGCGGAGTCCGGGTTGGGCCAAGTGCCGGCATGGGTGGGCGACCAGGTCTTGCCGGCATCGGTGGTGCCTGAAGCCATCAGCGCCACCGCATTGCCCGAGCGCATATAGACCTGGGCCTTTTCCGGCCCCGAGACCAGGACAACCGGCTGCAGGCTGGTGCGGCTGCCGGGAATGCGGATTTTGTCGACCACTTGACCCATGGCGTTGACACGCAGGACTTCGCCGAACTTGGCGATGAACTCGTGGTACACGGGCAAGCCGGTTTCGCCGTTCTCGAAGCCGATGGGCGCGCCTTTGACCAGGGTGCTGATATTCAGGAAGGGCGAGGTCACCAGGCGGCGCGGGGCGCTCCAGGTCGCGCCTTCGTCGGTGGAGCGCGCCCAGGTGATGGAGCTGCCCGCCCACCCGCCGAGCGAAACATTGACCATCCACAGCGTTAGCGAGCCGTCGGGCGCGCGGGCGATCACCGGATTTCCCAGCTTCTTGACGTAACGCCACAGGCCTTGCTGGAGGGTTTGCCGATCGAACAAGGTGTTTTCCGCGCTCCAGCGCGACCCGGTGGCGTCCGTGACGGCGCTCTGGATGGTGACGTCCCCGGCGCCCTCCCGGGAGCCTGAGAACCAGACCGCCCGCAAGCGCCCGTCGCGCAACTCCACTACGGAAGCCGCATGCACGGCCTGGCCGGGGGAAGAGGAGACAAACTGCGCGTCGAAGCGAAAGCGGCCGTCCGGCGAGCGCTGCTGCGCCAGCGGGACCGTGCGCGGCGAGGGTTGGATCGCCGGAGCCGACAAAAACGGCGAAGCCGGCGGGTGCTGCAGGATTTTCCATCCAGCCAGGGCGAAGGCCAGCACCAGCAAGGCAGCTGCGAGGCGCTCCAATGCACCGGACGGTTTGAAATTCAATTGCCCACCTGTCTGTGAAAGCCTGGCGGATGGGTGGGAGCCGCTCAGTAGTTGAGAAGCACCGCACCCCAGGTAAAGCCACCGCCCACGCCTTCGAGCATGAGGGTGTSGCCTTTTTGGATCTTGCCGCTGCGCACGGCCACATCCAGCGCGAGCGGGATGGAGGCGGCGGAGGTGTTGCCGTGCTGGTCGACAGTGACCACCAGCTTCTCGAGCGGCATCTTCAGTTTTTTGGCCGTGCTCTGCATGATGCGGATATTGGCCTGGTGCGGAATCAGCCAGTCGATGTCGGCGTCGGTCATGTTGGCCTTGGCCAGCGTGGCGCGCGCCGCGCTTTCGAGCACGCCCACGGCCAGCTTGAACACAGCCTGGCCGTCCATCTTGAGCAGGGGGTCGCCGAGAATCTGGCCGCCGGAGACATTGCCGGGCACGCAGAGGATGCCGACGTGCTTGCCGTCGGCATGCAGGTCGCTGGCGAGAATGCCGGGTGTCTCCGAAGCTTCGAGCACCACGGCGCCGGCGCCATCGCCGAACAGCACGCAGGTGGTGCGATCCGAAAAATCCAGGATGCGCGAGAACACTTCCGCGCCTATCACCAGGGCCTTGCTGGCCGAACCGGTGCGTATCATGGCGTCGGCCACGGTCAGCGCATAAACAAAGCCGCTGCACACGGCCTGCACGTCAAAGGCCGCGCAGCCGGCAATACCAAGCTTGTTCTGCAAGATGCAGGCGGCGGACGGAAACACCATGTCGGGCGTCGAGGTTGCCACGATGATGAGGTCGACGTCGGATGCCTGAAGGCCCGCGGCCTGCAGCGCGTTTTTGGCCGCTTCGACGCCCAGGTCGCTGCTGGTCACGTCGGGCGCGGCGAAATGGCGGGCCCGGATGCCGGTGCGCTCCACAATCCATTCGTCGGAAGTTTCCACGCCTCGGGTGGCCAGGTCGGCGGCCAGTTCGGCGTTGGTCAGTCGGCGCGGCGGCAAATAACTACCAGTGCCGGTGATGCGTGAGTAACGGGTCATTAATGAGTGGCCGGTGTTGAAACTGCTGAGTCAACTGGCATTGAGAAGGCCTCGGTCGGCGTATCGGCGGAAGGTGCCGCCTGCGCCGCAACCAGCAAAGGGGCCGCATGGGCAATACGTTCGCGGACTCTCTCAAGCAAATTGTTCCGAGCCGCATCATAAGCCCGATTCAGCGCCCTCTCGAACGCGAAGGCGTCCGCCGAGCCGTGGCTCTTGAAGACCAGGCCTTGCAGGCCGAGCAGCGCCGCACCGTTGTACCGCCTGTGGTCAACCCGATTTTTAAACGCATTTAGCACCGGATAGGCGATGATGGCCGAAATTTTCGTGAAGATATTGCGGGAGAACTCGGTCTTCATGAAGCCGCCAATCATGCTGGCCAGGCCCTCGCTGGCCTTGAGCGCCACATTGCCGACAAAGCCATCACAGACGACGATGTCGGTCGTTCCCTTGAAAATATCGTTGCCCTCGACATTTCCATAAAAATTCAGATCACCGGAATTGGAGGCAGATCGCAGCAATTCACCAGCTTTTTTGATCATTTCACTGCCCTTTATCGCCTCTTCGCCGATATTGAGCAGCCCGACGCTGGGCGTGGGGTTGGCAGTGATAGCGGCTACCAGGGCCGAGCCCATGACGGCAAATTGCAGCAGATGCTCTTCGGTGCAGTCGACGTTGGCACCCAGGTCCAGGACCGTGGTGGCACCGCCCAGGGCATTGGGCAACTGGGTGGCAATGGCAGGGCGGTCTATGCCATCAAGTGTTTTGAGGACGTAGCGGGCAATCGCCATCAGGGCGCCGGTATTGCCGGCCGACACCGCCGCCTGGGCCGCGCCATCCTTGACCTGGTTGATCGCGACCCGCATTGAGGAATTCTTCTTGCGCCGCAGTGCGATCTCGATCGGATCGTCCATGGTGACGATCTCGCTGGCCGGGACGATCTGGCAGCGTGGATGAGCCTGGAGCCGCGCGTGCAACGGATGCGTCGCCAGCGTTTCGGGCTGGCCGACCAGCACCACGGCGGCATCCGGGTGGCCGTCCAGGAACGCCAGGCTGGCCGGCAGCGTCACGGCGGGGCCGATATCGCCGCCCATGGCATCGACAGCGATCCTGATCATGAGGCGACCGGTGCAGTCAAAATGAGGAGTTCAGGCAAAAGAAAGGCCCGCAGGATGAGTGCGGGCCCATGCTCAAAGCGTGAAATTACGCTTCGGATTTGGTTTTCAGCACCTTGCGGCCACGGTAGAAACCGGTGGGGCTGATGTGGTGGCGCAGGTGGGTTTCGCCGGTGGTGGATTCCACGGCAATGCCTGGCACGGTGAGTGCGTTGTGCGAACGGTGCATACCGCGCTTGGAAGGTGACTTTTTGTTTTGCTGGACGGCCATGATCCGCTCCTGATGGGGTGTAAGGTTGGTAAATTACGCACCAAATTCCGAGTTCAGACAGCTGGACCTGAATATCGGCCGATGGCAGCCTGGGCGCCATGTCACCGTATTCACCGCATTGGTACGCGAAGCCTTTGATTATAGCTTGATGCGGCGTCATTTTCACTACGCCACCTTGTTGCGTGTGAAATGTCGGCTTATTCAAAGGGTTTGTCGCCTGAGTATGTAATACCAAATTACTATTTTTTGGTTTTAAGCTGTGCCAGCACGGCAAACGGGTTGGGCTTTTTCCCGGGCTCGCTCACTTCATCCGGCTCCGCAATGTCACCCGCCTGCAGCTTTGGCGCGATCGGGCATTCCTCGTGCATGGGCACCAGGGGCAGAGCCATCAGCAATTCATCTTCCAGCACGGCGAGCAGGTTGAATTGGGGCTCCATCACCAGCAAATCCTCTTCGGATTGGTCGTCTTCGGCCATGGCGATGTCTTCGCTGGCAACAAAACGGTACCGCTGGTCGACCTCCACCGGTGTCTCGACCACGCCCATGCAGCGCTGGCAGGTCAGCGGGACGGTGGCTCGGGCCTGCAGGTGCAGCCACACCTCGTCGTCGGCGCCGGTGCGCGGGCGCAACTCGCCGAGCGCCTCCCACTGCACCGTTGAATCGGCCTGCAGCCCTTGCGCCTCCTCGGCAAGGCGCTCCATATTTTGTAGCGGAGTGGTTTCAGTGAGCGCCACGCCTTCCTGGGCGAACGCTTTCATGTTGAGCCGGCTGGGCTGAAGGGATCTGGACATGGATGCAGTGTAAGAGAATCGGAGGCATGACCCTTGCCCCCGCTCCCGCCACAAACCGCCCTCTCGTCCTCGGTTCCACCTCACGCTACCGCCGCGAATTGCTGGAGCGGCTGCACATCCCGTTTGAAGTCGCCGCGCCCGACGTGGACGAAACCCCGCAGCCCGGTGAAGCGCCGCGCGCGCTGGCCGAGCGCCTGGCCCTGGCCAAGGCCCGCGCGGTGGCCGCAGCCTTCCCGGGCGCGGTCGTCATAGGCTCCGACCAGGTGGCCGACCTGGACGGCGAGCCGCTGGGCAAGCCGGGCAGCCATGAGAAAGCCGTTGAGCAGCTGCACCGCATGCGCGGGCACACGGTGATTTTCCAGACCGCCGTGGCCGTGGTGTGCCTCGAAAGCGGCTATGAGGCGCAAAGCCTGGCCCCCGTGAAGGTCAGGTTCCGCGATCTCAGCGACGAGGAGATCGAAAACTACCTGCGCATCGAGCAGCCTTACGACTGTGCGGGCAGCGCCAAAAGCGAAGGCTTGGGCATCGCGCTGCTGGAGTCCATCGACAACGACGATCCGACGGCCCTGGTCGGCCTGCCGCTAATACGCACTTGCCGGATGATCCAGGCAGCCGGCGTCAAGCTGCTGTCGGGAGGCCGGCCATGAGCGCCGCAGCAAAGGGCAAGCTCTACCTGGTGCCCGCGCCGCTGGATTTCGGCTGCGACGTGCAGGCGCCGCTGCAGGACGTGATGCCGCTGCAGACGCTGCAAGTCGCTTCGCGGCTGTCCTGCTGGATTTGCGAGAACGCCAAAAGCACGCGCGCCTACCTCAAGCGCATCGACGCACTGCACCCGCTAGTCGCGCCGCTGCAGTCGCAGCAGATCCAGGAGCTGCCGCGCGAGGTTCACAAAAAAGGCGACCACGGCGGCAACTTCGACGCACGCCCCTTGCTGGCGGCTGCCATGGAAGGCCGCGACATGGGCCTGGTCAGCGAAGCCGGCATGCCGGCCATCGCCGACCCGGGATCGTCGGTGGTGCGCGCCGCGCATGACCTGGGGCTGGAGGTCGTGCCGCTCACCGGACCAATGTCGCTGATGCTGGCGCTGGCCGCCAGCGGCCTCAATGGCCAGAGTTTCGCCTTTGCCGGCTACGTACCGCAAACGCCGGCCGAGCGCGTGCAGCGCATACGCGAGCTGGAATCGCTGGCCCTGAAATCCGGCCAGACCCAGCTCTTCATCGAGACGCCCTACCGCAACGCCGCCCTGCTCCAGGCGTTGCTGCAAACTTTGCAGGGCAACACCCGGCTGGCATTGAGC
>NZ_JBFUBY010000246.1:0-6199 GCF_056405515.1 Polaromonas sp. P1_G2 | reverse complement strand
AGGTGATGGAGCTCAACATCCCGGCCATCCACGGCGTGGGCAAGAGCCGCATCTATTTTGTCGACCGCTACGAAACCTTTTCGATTTACGACGTGGACTTTGTGGCCATCCCGACGGTGGAGCCGCACCCGCCGGCCGTCGCCGGCCTGCATTTTTTCGGCGTCGTGCAGTACATCGGCAACGACCGCACCGAGGACTGGGCCGAGTTCTACCGCGAGCTCTTCGGTTTTACCGACCTGCCTGACGACCAGCGTTTCGGCATACTGCCCAAGGGCCGCATCCTGCGCAGCCCCTGCCCGGCGGCCTCGCGCTTTTACCTGCAGCTGATAGAGCCCGAGGCCAGCGTGCTGGACGTGGAGGGCGACGAGGCCCTGCAGCGCGTGGGCCTGGGCAGCCCCGACGTGCTGGCCTCGGTGGCCGAACTCAGCCAGCGCGGCGTGGAGTTCGTCGAATCGCGCGGCGTGCACACCGAGGACCGCGGAGCCCTCACGCGGACCTGGATGGGCAGCGTGAGCTTCGAGCTGGTCCACAACAAGCGCTGAACGGGCAGCACACATCATGAGCCACTACAGCGGAAACATTGACGACTTCGGGATGGACACCATCTCGCTCGCGGGGCCGCTGGAGGCCAAGCTCAAGGCCGCGCGCGAGGCCGGCTTCACGCAGATCATGCTGGCCGCCAAAGACATCGTCGGCCACCCGGACGGCATGGAAGCCGCTGTGGCCGCGGTGCGCGCCAGCGGCCTGCGTGTCACGGGCTTCCAGGTGCTGCGCGACTTCGAGGGCCTGTCGGGCCACCTGCACGACTACAAGATGGACATCGCCAAGTCCATGCTGGACATGTGCCATGCGCTGGACTGCCGGCTGCTGCTGGTCTGCTCGTCGACCTCGGTGCATGCCACCGGCGAGACCGCCGCGCTGGTGAAAGACCTGCGCAAGCTGGCCATGCTGGCGATCCCGATGAACATCAAGATCGCCTACGAGGCCCTGTCCTGGGGACGCGTGGTCAACGAATTTCCACAGGCCTGGGAGATCATCTGCGAAGCAGACATGCCCAACCTGGGCCTGGGTTTTGATTCGTATCACATGTTCGCCACCGGCACCTCGCTGGACGAGCTCGACATCCTGGACCCGGACAGGATTTTCCTGGTGCAGCTGGCCGACTTCATGTGGACCGAGATCAAGTCGGTCGAAGAGCGCATCGCCACCGCCCGGCATTTCCGCGTCTTCCCCGGCGAGGGCGTGCACAGCGAGGCGCTCGCGACGCTGGTGACCCGGCTGCACGGCCTGGGTTACCGCGGCGATTACAGCTTTGAGGTGTTCAACGACGACTACCTGCAGATGCCCCTGCCTTCGGTGGCGGAGCGCGCCTGGCGTTCGGCCCTGTGGCTGGGCGAGGACGTCTTGCGGCGCTCCGTGCCCCTGCCCAACCAGATGCGCTTGAAGCGTTGATGCCTTCGAGGCGATTTACCCCGCTTGAATTATTTTGAGAGTTGCATGGAATGAGCAGTATTTTTGAAGGTTTTCTCTCCACGCCCGAGATACTGGATGCGTTCAGCGAACGCAATTTTCTTGACGCGATGCTGCGCTTCGAGGCTTCGCTGGCGCGCGCCCAGGCCAGCGCCGGCCTGATCCCCGAGGCGGCCGCACAGTCCATCACCGGCACCTGCAAGGTCGAACTGTTCGACGTCGCCAAGATCGTGCGCGAAAGCGGGCGCGCCGGCAGCATCGCGATTCCGCTGGTCAAGAGCCTCAAGGAAACCGTGGGGCTCTTCAACAAGGATGCCGCGGGCTATGTACATTTCGGTTCGACCTCGCAGGACGTGATAGACACCGCGCTGGCCTTGGTGACGCGCAACGCGCTGAACCTGGTCGAGGCCGACATCCGCAAGGCGGTCGCGGCGCTGCTGGCGCTGGCGCGCCGCCATGCCGCCGACCCGGTGCTGGCCCGCACGCTGATGCAGCCGGCCTCGGTCACGAGTTTTGGCTTCAAGTGCGCTGGCTGGGCCGCACCGCTGGCACGCAGCCTGCTGCGCCTGCGGGCCGCCGGCGACAACGCGCTGGCCGTGCAACTGGGTGGCGCGGTCGGCACCCTCGCGCAGATGAAGGGCAAAGGCCCGCAGGTCGTCGCGCTGATGGCTGCCGACCTCAAGCTCAAGGCGGATGCATTTCCGTGGCACACGCAGCGCGACGAATGGGTGGCGTTGGGCTGCGAGCTGGGCCTGCTGGTGGGCAGCCTGGGCAAGATCGCGAAAGACATTTCGTTGATGGGCCAGTACGAAGTCGGCGAACTGGCGGAGCCGACCGAGCCCGGGCGCGGCGGTTCGTCGGCCATGCCGCACAAACGCAATCCCGTCGCCTGCATGGTGGCGCTCGCGGCCAGCGCGCGTGCGCCGCAGCGTGTGGCCGCCTTGCTGGCCACCATGCCGCAGGAACACGAGCGCGCGCTGGGCAACTGGCAGGCCGAACTGGCCGAGTGGCCGGGCCTGCTGATGTCGGCCCACGGCTCGGTGCGCGCGATGGCGCAAGCACTGCCCGGCCTGCAGGTGGATACAAAACGCATGCGCGCCAACCTCGACACGCTGCGCGCCGAACTGCCGCAAGATGCGGCCGACGAATGGTTCAACCCGGAACTGGCCGCGCAGGCCGCCGGCCAGGCGCATGCCCAGGCCGATGCGCTGCAGGCGCTGGTTGCGCAGACTGACGACAACAAACGAACAAAGGTGACCCCATGAACGACAACGAAAAAGGCATGCTCAACCGCCGCCGCGTGCTCGGCGACGCCTGGGTGGACAAGTCCATCGCCAAAAGCAATGCCTTCAACGGCGAGTTCCAGGACCTGATCACGCGTTATGCGTGGAACGAAATCTGGGGCCGCCCGGCGCTGGGCGACAAGACGCGCCGCCTCATGGTGCTGTCGACCATGATTGCGCTCAAGGCCTATGAGGAGTTCGCGCTGCACGTGCGCGCCGCGCTCGACGGCCCGCCCGAGTCGCGCCTCACGCCCGACGAGATCAAGGAAGTCATTTTGCAGGCCGCGATTTACTGCGGCGTGCCCGCGGCCAACCATGCGTTCGCGCTGGCCGGCGACATCCTGCGCGAAAAAGGCTTGCTGCCCGCAACCTGAGCCCGCGCCCGCGTTTCCCATTTTTGAAGAATCAAATATGAAAAAACCTCATCTGCATTGGATCCAGGAGGGCAGCGGGCCGGTCGTGGTGCTCAGCCACGCGCTGGGCTGCGAGCTCGGCATGTGGGACGGCGTGGCCGCCGCGCTCAAGGATCGCTACACCGTGCTGCGCCACGACCACCGCGGCCACGGCCGCTCGGAAGCCGTGCCCGGCCCTTACAACATGGCGATGCTGGCCGATGACGTGGCGGGCCTGATTGAAGCGCATGCCGCCGGCCCCGTGCATTTTGTCGGCCTCAGCATGGGCGGCATGACCGCGCAGGCGCTGGCCGCGAAGTATCCGCAGCTGCTCAAGAGCATCACGGTGGCCAATGCCGCGATGTATTACGACGAGGCGGCGCGCGCCATGTGGTCCGCGCGTGTGCAAACCGTGCTGGCGCAAGGCGTGGAGGCGATTGCCGACGGCGCGCTGCAGCGTTGGTTCACGCCCGAGTTCCGCGCCGATGAAACGGGAGGCGGCAAACAGCGTGTGGCCGCATTGCGCGAGCGGCTGGTGAACACCAATGCGGCCGCCTACGCCGCGAGTTGCGAAGCGGTGGCCGGCATCGACTTTCGGGCCAGTAACGGCGGCATCCAGTGCCCGGCCCTGGTGATTGCCGGCACGCGCGACGAGGCCACGCCCGTGGCCATGTCCGAAGCGATCCGTAGCAGCATCCCGGGCGCCCAGCTCCAGACCTTGCCAGCCGCGCACCTGAGCGCGGTCGAACAGCCGGCCGCTTTCGCCGGCTTGCTGGAGCGCTTTTTCGAAGGCCTGCGCTGACATGCCGCAGGCCGGCAGCGCCGCGCTGGGCATCGCCGTCGCGGGCGCCGGTGTCATAGGCCGCAGGCATGTCGAGCTGATCCAGGCCAGCCCTCGCACCCGTTTGTGTGCCGTGGTGGATCCGCAGCCCGCGTCGCGGGACTTCGCCGCCGGCCTCGGCGTGCCGCATTTTGAGAGCCTGGAGGCGCTGTTCGCCGGGCCGGCCGCGGCCCAGCCCGATGGCGTGATCCTCGCTACACCCAACCACCTGCATGTGCCCGGCGCGCTGGCCTGCGCGCGGCAGGGCGTGCCGGCCTTGATTGAAAAACCCGTGGCTGATTCGCTGGAAGCCGGCTTGTGGCTGGCCGATGCGTTGGCGAAGCAGACTGTGCCTATGCTGGTGGGCCACCACCGGCGGCACAGCAGCACGCTGCGGGCAGCGCGGCAGGCCATCAGGTCGGGCATGCTGGGCCGCGTGGTCACGGTGACGGGCAGCGCGCAGTTCTACAAACCCGACAGCTACTTTGAACAAGGTCCTTGGCGGACGCAGCCCGGCGGCGGCCCCATCCTGATCAACCTGATCCACGAGATGGACAACCTGCGCTACCTCTGCGGTGAGCTCGAGTCCGTCCATGCGCTGGTGTCCAACGCGGTGCGCGGGTTCGAGGTCGAAGACACGGCCGTGATGACGCTCAAATTTGCCAGCGGCGCGCTGGGCACTTTCACGCTGTCGGACACGGTGGCCTCGCCGCGCAGTTGGGAGCAGACCTCGGGCGAAAACACGGCTTATGCGCGGTATGCCTCGCAAGACTGCTATTTCATCGCCGGCACGCAAGGATCGCTGGCCGTGCCCACCTTGCACACCTGGACCCATGGCCCCGAAAGCCGCGGCGAGCCCGGCTGGATGACGCCTTTCACCGAAAAAAACATCGCCCTGGAGGCGGTGGATCCGCTAGAGGCGCAGCTGGATCATTTCTGCGATTTGGTGGAGGGCAAGGCAGGGCCGATAATCACGGTCACGGATGCCTTGCAAAGCCTGCTGGCCGTGGAAGCCGTGCGGCGCTCGATCGCCACCGGCAGGACAGTCGCGCTGCAGGACCTCGCACCCAATCTTCTTCCCATCGACACACAGGAAAGACCCGCTTCATGAAAACAGCCCTGGTCCTCAACGGCCCCAATCTCAACCTGCTGGGCACGCGCGAACCGGCCGTGTACGGCTCGCAGACCCTGGCCGACGTCGAGGCGCTGTGCAGCCAGGCCTGCAAGGCCCATGGCTTCAAGCTGGACTTCCGGCAAAGCAACCATGAAGGCGCGCTGATCGATGCGATCCACGAGGCCGGCCGCGCGCAGGCCGCCGGCACGCTGGCCGGCGTGGTGCTCAATGCGGGCGCCTATACCCACACCAGCGTGGCACTGCACGACGCCATCAAGGGCGCGGGCGTGACACTGATCGAACTGCACATCAGCAATGTGCACGCGCGCGAGGCCTTCCGCCACCACTCCTATATTTCGCCGGCCGCCAAGGCCGTCATGGCCGGTTTCGGCGTCAAGGGCTATGCCCTGGCGATTGCCGGCCTGGCCGAACTGGCCGGTTGAAGCAGACGATTGACGTGGAGCGCTGACTGGCATGGCTGCGCCACCGAAATTCCCGGTTGACGAACGCGAGGTCGAGTTCAGCGCCATACGCGCGCAAGGCGCGGGCGGGCAGAACGTCAACAAGGTCTCCAGCGCCGTGCACCTGCGCTTTGACATCCACGCCTCTTCGCTGCCCGAGGCGATCAAGGAGCGCTTGTTGTGCCTGTCCGACAGCCGCATCACGCAGGAAGGCGTGCTGGTGCTCAAGGCCCAGCAGCACCGCACGCAGGAGATGAATCGTGCCGATGCGCTGGCGCGGTTGCAGGAGGTGGTCGATGGGGTCTCCAATCCGCCCAAGGCGCGGCGGGCTACCAAACCTACTTATGGGTCCAAGCAGCGGCGGCTGGAGAGCAAGAGCCAGCGGTCGGCGACCAAGGGCTTGAGAGGGCCTGTGAGGGATTCTTGAACCGGCCGTTCGGGCTGGGCCGGGTCTTGTTCCGACGGCGCTTACCTTGCTGAATCCTGCTGGCCGGGGGTTGCCCGGCAGCAAGTAACTTTCTTTTGCTTCGCCAAAAGAAAGTCACCAAAGAAAAGGCGACCCGCAGTCTGGGTCCCTACGCTGCGCTACGGGCAACCTGCGGTGCTCGAGCCAAGCGGGGTCCGGCTAAACTCGCCTTCGGCTCAAACAACGCCGGCCC
>NZ_JBFUBY010000245.1:0-6206 GCF_056405515.1 Polaromonas sp. P1_G2 | reverse complement strand
GCAAGAAAGCTTGCAAAATTAGTCTGCGCATCAGTCACCTGGCTAATAGGAACAATGGTGGCTTTTCCAAGCAGCGCTTGATATGTTGAGGTGTCCGTAATCGCCTTAAGTTTTTCATAAAACTTGGTTCTTCCGCTATAGCCAGTTGGACCAGTTGTCAGCGCCCACGTATTGCCTTCCAGGCTCCCTTTGAGCCTTTCGCTGTCTTTCCATCCCATGCCCAACATGTCAGCTAAGGCGTTAACAACTCTTTCCAAAGTGTCGCCATCGGCCTTGCCCTGATTGTTTGTACCGACATTACTAATAAAACCGGTTTCCACTTTGGCGTTACTAGCGGAGTTAAAGACATTTTTTAACGTCGCGTCATCGAGGCTGGGGGCCATTTGAGCCAGCGTGTTCTGCACGTTCAATGAATCGACAAGCAAGACCAGGCTGTGGGTGTCGCCAAAGTCGTTGGCAGAAAAGTTGGGCACCAGAAGCTTGACGCCATTGGCAAATGAGCTTTCGCTATAAACGGCTGCGGCAGCGCTACCGCGAAGGAGCGGTTGGTCTTCAATCCATATCGGTTTACTAATACCCAAATGGCGTTGAGAATTGGACACCATGGATGGGGTGGTGGCACCATACAAATCAAATACGTTGGCCCGGTTGTCCGTGGTCCGGGAGAGGCCGCCAAAGGCCTTACGTACTGCATCTTCGTCACCATAACTCGAGGTTTTTTCACCGGCTTTGAGCACGGCCAACTGATAGTCCAGGCCAATGGCTTCAATGTTGTCCAGTGTCACGCCAACAGCATTCTTGCCGTCCCCACTGGACAGGTTGGTTACCCGCGCAGCTTCAAAAGCGATGTCTCTACTGCGCTGCAGGGCCTTGACCAGAAGCGCGGCCTCACCATAGCCAGCTGTATTTGGAGACAGCTGTGTGGTCAGTGTCTTCGCCTGCAACAAAGCTGAATCGATGACCTCGAGCGTTACCACGCCATTCACATAGCTGACAATGCTTTTGTAGGAATCGTAGAAATCTCGCACGGATGCGTCGGTGAACAGGTCGGCGTTACTGCCAGTGCTACGGCGTTGGTCGAAAGCACTGATGACTGAGCCAAGACTGATACTGTTATTAAGGAGGCCTACTCCGGCGCCATTGAATGTGTAGATAGACGTCGCGGCATTGGGGTATAGGAGATCAAAGGCTGTCGCCAAATGGCCACCGAGGGAATAACCGGTGACAGTCAAKGTCTGCTGCAGATTGATCTTGTTGCCGTCGAGCAGCCCATCAACCCAGCTCTGCATGTCCGATATTTGTCCGAAGGCCCAGCCAAAGGGGCGTATCTCCATCCCGTTGGTAGCCTGGTTGTCCCGCGCCCCGTCGTCTATGAATTCCGTGGAGCGGAAGCTCAGGACGAGTTCGTTCGTCCGGGTGTTCTTGAAGAGGGTTCCGCTGAAACCTGTGCTGGTGTTTGATTTATGGTCCACCACCGTCCAGCCGTCTTCGATGAACTGATCGGCTTGGGTTGCCGTGAATTTGCTTGAGCGGTTGTTGCCGTATATGAGCTGACCTTTCACACCCTCAGGACTTGGAAGATCGAAAAAAGCCTCGGCTGCCATTTGCAGGTTTGCATATTTCAGATATGTAGTGATATCGCCGCTCATTTTTTCGCTCCTTGTGCTGGCTTAATAACTCGGTCAAAAAAATAGAAGGTTTTCTCGTCTAATTTTGGGCAACTGTTTTGACGCGCGTAAGACCATGGCGACCTCCCCCCAGTCTTATCACCTAGAGCCCTATCAAACATATACCCGACGCGCTCTGCAATAACTTCATTTGTTTGTAGATCAACGATCTTTTGAGAACTGCCTGCGATCCAACTATCCCGGTCTGTCGGGGTGGAGATGTCATCCCATGTAATTCCGTAGCGTGCAGTGCGAACAGGCACTGAAATTTTTGAAAGAGGAACGACGCCACCGCCATTACGGGTAATACGTTCGCTGACGTCTTTCCCCATAACCGTTGTGTACCGATAGAAGCCGGTGTCGTTTTCGTTCGCCACCTCTACAAACTTGTAGGTCACTATTTGCTCAGAAGGGACTATGTGACCAATAATGGTTGGAATCTTCGACCGTCCACGAATGAACAGCCTCAAATAGTCCTCGCCATTACCTACATAGCCATAGGGGTCATCTAGCTTGAACTGGTCTTCATAGTTGACTGCCTCAGTTCGAAGTTTCATTACGAAAATACCCTCTACATCGTCTACCGTCCGGATAATTTTCTCGCCGGATGTTTTGCATCGCTCTTCAAACAAGGCCTGTGCCTTGGCAAGCCGCTGTTTGTAGTCATCCATCGCCACCTGTTGCTGGTGGTTTTCCTGGCTGGCTTTGTACAACGGTATGGCAATCACAAACGCCACGGCCAACACCGCTAGCAGCTTTCCCCACCACCTCTTGGGTAGCCAAAGCGCCAGCCCGATGCTGGTTAAGGCAAACAATACAAAACCGATGCCTGCTGCTTGCAGCAATTCTTTAGTTAACCAGTAATCACGCATTTCTTCTCCCAGGACACACTAGCAAGGGCCCTATGTTGATCTCATTCATCTCTCCCTCCCCGACTCCTGCACCGCCTTCTGCACAGGCGACAGCAAATACTCGAGCACCGTCCGCTTACCCTGGTTGATCTCGGCCACGACCTGCATGCCCGGGGTGATGACCAGTGCCCTGCCCTGCGGGTCTTTGAGCACTTGTTCGTCGAGCCTGACGCGCACCTTGTAGGTCGCCATGGCGGCTGCGGCCGCCGCAGCGGCATCGGCACTGCTTGAGCCGGTGCTGCCTGATGACGAGCCACTACCGCCCTGGTTGTTCTGCGTCGCATCAGCGCTGATGTGGATGACCTTGCCCATCAACATGCYGTATTTCTGAAACGGGTAGGCGGCGAGCTTCACTTGCGCGGACTGGCCCACTTGCACAAAACCCACGTCGTCGTTCTTGATGGAAACATCGGCAAACAGCTGCTCGCCCTGGGGCACTAAAGTCAGCACCACGGTGCCGGGCTGCACCACCGCGCCCACGGTGGTGGTGGCCAGGTCCTTGATGACACCGTCTTGCGGGGCGCGCAATTCCATCAGGCCTTCCTTGTAAATGCTTTTGTCGAGGGTGGGTTGCAGCTGTGCGGTTTTGGCGCGCACGTCGGCGAGCTCTTTTTGCAACTCGCTCTTGTAAGCGCTTTGCAGCTGGCTGATTTTTTTGGTCTGCGCGGCGATGGTGGCGCTGAAGGCCTGCACGGCGGATTGCTGGGCGTCGAGGTCCTTGCCTTTTTCAATCGCTTCGCGCTGTTTGTCGGCGGCGGCGAGGCTGCCCATAAAGCCTTCTTTCTCGAGCTTCTCGTAGGCGGCTGCGGTGCGCTGGTAGGTGGGCAAGGTTTGCTGCAGCTTGGCCAGCATTTCGGCCGCGCCTTTTTTCTCATGCTCGGCTTTGGTGAGCATGGATTTTTCCTGGTCCAGGCTGTCGAGGAAGGCTTTGCGGTGCGCGATGTACTGGYTCTGCACATGGGCGTAAGCCTGCGGGTCGTCGCCGGCTTTGGGAAGCATGGGCTGGTCGGCGAGTTCGGCTTCGAGGCGGCGCATCTGCAGTTGCTGGGTCGCCAGGTCGCTGCTGATGCCGGCCTTGTCGGCACTGGCCAGCGTGGTGTCGAGCCGCGCGAGCACCTGGCCGCGCTTGACGGTGTCGCCTTCGTTGACGAGCAACTCCTTGACGACGCCGGGCTCGGCGGGCTGCACGATCTTGACCAGGGTTTGCGGCACCAGCTTGCCTTCGGCGGTGGCGATGATGTCGAGCTTGCCGATGGCGGCCCAGATCAGCAGGATAAATACCAGGGCCGATACGGCCCACAGCACGATGCGGCCGAACTCGCTGGGCGCTTCGTTCTGGATCAGCCTGAGCGGGTCGTGCCACTGGCTGGGCGGGCGCAATTGAACGACCTTGGCGGAAGCTTGTGTGTTGGCCTGCGCGTCGGCGGCCGGCGCCTCTGCCTGCGGTGCACCGTCTTGCGGCGTGGTGGGGGGCACGGCGCTCATACCTCGCCCTCCGTCTTGGGCACGGTGCGCAACGCGGTGCCTCCGGTATGGTTGCCGTGGTTCATGGGCGTGACCTTGGCGGCGGGGCCTTGTGCGGGCGACATCAGCTGCGCGCCCGTGGCCGTGAGGCGGAACACCGCGTCTATCTTGAGGCCCTTGGGCAGGCCGTGGGTGATGAAGAGCATGGTGACCTTGCCCTTGAGGGAATTGATGGTTTGCGCGAAGTGTTCGGCCGTGGGGCCGTCGAGCGCGCTGGTGGCCTCGTCAAACACCAGGATGCTGGGGCGCTTGAGCAGCGCGCGCGCAATCGCGATGCGCTGCTTCTGCCCGCCCGAGAGGCCGGCGCCGCGCTCGCCGATCTCGGTCTGGTAGCCCTGGGGCTGGGCTTCGATGACGCTGTGGATCTCGGCCATCTTGCAGGCGGCGGTGATCTGCTCAAAGGTGGCGTTGGGGCTGGCCATCTGCAGGTTGTCGTAAATCGTGCCGCTGAACAGCATGGTCTCTTGCGGCACCACGCCGAAGTGGCTGCGCAACTCGTTGGCCGACAGGTAGCGTATGTCGATGCCGTCGATGAGGATGCGGCCAGCGCTGGGCTGGTAAAAGCCCTGCAGCAGTTTGGCCAGCGTGCTCTTGCCACAGCCCGAGGGGCCCATGATGCCTATCATCTGGCCGGGCTTGATGGCCAGCGAAAGGTTCTCGTACACCAGTGGCAGGTGCTCGGCGTATTTGAAGGCGATCTCGTGGATCTGGATTTCGCCCTTGCGCGCGGTGTCGCGCGCGGGGATCACCGAATAAGGCTCAATCGGCGCGTTCATCAAATCGCCGAGGCGCGCCACCGACAGGCTGGCCTGCTGGAACTGCTGCCACAGGCCGACCAGGCGCAGCATGGGCTGCGAGAGCCGGCCGGAAAACATCTGGAAGGCCACCAGCATGCCGATGGTGAACTCCTTGCTGTGCATGACGGTGTATGCGCCTATGCCCAGGATCAGCAGGCTCATGAGCTGCTCGAGCAGGTTGGAGGCGGTGTTGTAGCTGTTGGCCAGCTGCTTGGTGGCAAAGCCGGCCTGCAGGTAGCTGGCGAGGTAGCCGCTGTATTTGCTGTTGAGCTGGGGCTCCAGCTGCAGCGACTTGACGGTCTCCAGGCCGACCACGTATTCCGTCAGGAAAGCCTGGTTGCGCGCGCCCATCTGGAACTGCTCCTGCAGCCGCGCCTGGAACAAGGGCGCGACCACCAGGCTCAGGCCGACGATGACGGCCAGGATGGCCAGCACGATCAGCGTCAAGGTGACGCTGTAATAAAACATGATGGCGACGAAGATCAGCAGGAAGGGGAAATCCAGGATCAGTGTGACGGCCGCACTCGCGATGAACTCGCGAATGGTTTCCACGCCATGCAGGCGGGCCGCGATGACACCGGTGGGCCGATGCTGGAAATACAGCGGCGGCAACTTGAAGAGGCGCTCGAAGACCGAAGAGCCCAGTACCGCGTCGACGCGGTTGCCGGTGTGCAGCACCAGGTACTGGCGCAGCCACGACAGCGCCGCGGAGAAAGTCATGAACACCAGCATGCCGATGGCGATGACGATCAACGTGCTTTCGGTGCGGTGCACCACCACCTTGTCGATGATGGCCTGGGTGAACAGCGGCGTGGCCAGCGCGATGAGCTGGATGACCAGGGAGGCCAGCAGCACCTCCTGCCAGAGTTTTTTGTGTTTGAGCAGTTCTGGCACAAACCAGCTGAAGCCGAACTTGCGCGCCTGCCGCGCCTGGGCTTCGCTGTCGGGGTCGGCGGCTGGGTCGGCCTGCGGCGTGACACGGGTGATATGGCCGCTGTAACGCAGTGCGAATTCAGGCAGCTCCAGCGTGCGTGGGCTGGCGTCGCCGGCTTCGACCAGCAGCAGCTTGGTGGCGTCGGCTTGCAGGATCAGGGCCGGCACCGTCTGCCCGGCTGCTGCTTCCAGCCCCTCACTTTTTTCCCGGCCGGCTTCGGCTGTTTCACCCGTTTCAGCCGTTTCAAATGCCTTGGGCTGCAGCCAGGCAATCAGCGGAAAGGTTTCCTTGTGCAGCTTGTCGGCTTTGGCCTTGTGGTGGACGGCGTCAAAGCCATAGGCCTGCATCGCGTCCACCAGGGAGCGCGTCGTAT